>DATABK010000657.1:0-2908 GCA_036259695.1 Actinomycetes bacterium
CCGGCGGCGGCGCAGTTGTCCTCCAGCTGCTCGGGCCGGGACGCGCCCACGATCGCCGAGGCCACCGTCGGCTCGCGCAGGACCCAGGCCAGGGCCAGCTGGGCCATGCTGAGCCCGGCCTCGTCGGCCACCACCCGCAGCCGCTCGACCGCGTCCAGGACCTCGTCGGTGAGGAAGCGGCCGACAAAGGAGGCCATCCGCCGCGACGCCGCCCGGCTGTCGGCCGGGGGGGCCTCGCCCTTGCGGTACTTGCCGGTCAGGACGCCCTGGGCCAGCGGCGACCAGACGACCTGGCCGACCCCCTCTTGGGCGCACAGGGGCAGCACCTCGGCCTCGATGCGCCGGCGCAGGATCGAGTACTCGGGCTGGTTGGACACCAGCCGGTCCAGCCCCAGGTCGTCGGCCAGGGCGAGGGCGTCGCCGATCTGGCCGGCGCTCCACTCGCTGACCCCGACGTAGTGGACCTTGCCCTGACGGACCAGGTCGTCGAGGGCCCGGAGGGTCTCCTCGAGCGGGGTCTCGTCGTCGTAGCGGTGGCACTGGTACAGGTCGAGGTAGTCGGTGCCCAGCCGCCGCAGGCTGGCGTGGCACTGCTCCATGATGTGCTTGCGGGACAGGCCGCGGTCATTGGGGCCGTCCCCGACCGGGAAGTAGACCTTGGTCGCGAGCACATAGGAGGAGCGGGGGAACCCGGCCAGGGCCTCGCCCATGACCTCCTCGGCCGCTCCCCGGCCGTACACGTCGGCGGTGTCGAAGAAGTTGACCCCGAGGTCATAGGCCCGGGCCACGCACGCCTTGGCCTGGTCGGCCTCGACCCCAACCCCGTAGGTCAGCCAGGAGCCGAGCCCGATCTCCGACACCCTGACCCCGCTCGTCCCCAGCCGCCGGTACTCCACCTGTCCCCGCGCCTCCCTCAGCTCGTCTCGTGCTCGGACCGCCCGACCAGCTGCCCGCCCCCGCGGACGACCAGCTCGTCGCGGAGCGCCCACAGGACCGGGAAGAACCGGTAGCGGATGGTCCGCTGCAGGTAGGTGATGGCCATCCCGCCGGTGCCCCGCGCATGGTCGCCGAGGGTACGCTGCACGAGCGCGACGTGCTCCTGGCGCCAGCGGACCCAGCGCTCGTCGTAGTCGACCAGGGCCTCACAGACCAGGTAGAAGTCGGTCCGGGGCCCCGGATCGGCGTAGAAGTCGGCCCAGCCGGCCAGGTCGGTGATGCCGAGGCGGGCGGCCGCGCCGGCGTGGGCGTCGGCCAGGGACCGCTCGGCCAGCCGCCGGTCAAGGGGCGCCGGCAGCTGGCCCCCGTACTCGATCTCCAGCGCCTTGAGGTAGGCGGGGTCGCGCAGCCCCGAGCGAAGCTCCAGCTCCCGGAACTGGACCGACTGGGAGCCGCTGGCCGTCCCCAGGTAGCTGCGGAACTGCTGCAGGTCCCAGGGCGGCAGGCTGTGCAGGCTGCGCATCTGCTCCAGGCTGTGCTCCAGGGTGTGGTTGGCCCGCCCGAGCAGCTGGAGGGCCCGCCCGAAGTCGTCGGCATCGAGCAGGTCGACGATCCGGCCCAGGTCGTGCTGGAGCAGCTTCATCCACAACTCGAGCGCCTGGTGGACGACGATGAAGTGCAGCTCCTCGGGATGGGCCGGCTGGGAGCGCGGCCGCTGCAGCGCCAGCAGCTCCGGGACCCGGAGATAGCTGCCGTAGGTCAGCTCGTCGGTGCCCACTCGACCCCCCTTGGTCGCGACGGTCGCCGCCAAGAGCCTAGCGCCGGTTGATCTGGAATTGCCCGCGCGTCCCGCGCTACTTAGCATTGACCACAGACGCCCTGTCGAAGGGAGCAGCCGGTGCGCAGGACCGCGATCGTGTTCGGCGGCATCGCCATGCTCGCCCTCCTGCTGTCCCCGGCGACCGGGGCCGCCACCGCCCCCGGGGCGGCCAGGGCGGCCGTGGTCGCGGCCCAGCAGCAGCCGGCCGACACCGAGGCCCTGGAGGCCCGCGGCCGCGTGCTGTACCAGAACGCCTGTGCCTCCTGCCACGGCCCCGACCCGGCCGGGCCCAGCTACTACCCGCGGGTGCCGTCGCTCAAGGACACCGGCGGGGCGGCCGCGGTCGACTGGGCGGTCCGCACCGGCCGCATGCCCTGGAAGGACAACAAGGGGCCGGCCATCGAACGCGGCGAGCCCCGCTTCGGCGAGGAGGACATCCGTGCCCTGGCCGTCTACGTGGGCCGGCGGGTCGGCGACGCCCAGATCCCCCAGGTCGACCCGGCGCAGGGGAACCTCCAGCGGGGCCGGGACCTGTACGGCCAGGCCTGCGCGGCCTGCCACGGCATGAACGGCGCCGGGGCCGCCCTCGGCGGCGAGAACATCGCCGTGTCCCTCCAGGACGTCGAGCCGATCGACGTCGCCGAGGCGATCAAGATCGGCCCCGGGCAGATGCCGGTCGGCGGCGGCCTGCCCGACTATGAGTTCGGCACCGCCTCCAGCCGCCAGGACGTCGACGACATCGCCGCCTACGTCGAGAGCCTCCGCACCGAGCCCTACAACCGGGGCGGCGCCCCCATCGGCGGCAAGGGGCCGGTGCCCGAGGGGTTCGTGGCCTGGGTGATCGGCCTCGGGATCCTGGTCGTGGCCGCCCGCTGGATCGCCGGGCGGGGCTGAGACCGACCGTGGGCCGACCGGGAGGCCATGACCGACAGCGACCAGCAGGGGAGTGAGCGGGTGGACGTCGACCGCCAGACCGAGCACGGCCCGTCGAACCGGGAACAGACCGGCAACCAGCGCCGGGCCGAGCGGCGCGCCGGCGTCGCCCTGGCCGTGGCCATCGTCGCCGGGGTCGGGCTGTTCGTCGTCTACTTCGCCGGCGGCCAGACCCAGGTCGAGGGGGTCCTGTTCGGGATCGCCTTCGGCGGCCTCGGG
>DATABK010000658.1:0-4408 GCA_036259695.1 Actinomycetes bacterium
CCCGCGTCGTATGCTTCGGGCATGGAGCTCGAGGTGGGGCCGTTCGACCCGGCGCTGCACATCAGGAGCAGGGACCATTACGAGGCGGTGCGCCGCGAGGTGCAGCTGCTCTCGCTGTCCCCCGATGCGGCCCCGGCCCGGCTCGAGGAGCTGGTCGGCCGGCTCAGCCACCAGTTCCCCCGCAGCCCCGTGGACGACGTCGCCGACCAGGCCTACCTGGCCAAGCAGCCCAGCTTCTCGGTCCGCTACAGCCTGCCCGACGAGCTGGTCCCGGCGGCCCTGAAGGCCTGCGACGACATCGAGGACCTGCTGGACGCGATCGACCGCTGGGCCCAGGCCGAGTCGTTGCGGCTGCTGGAGGCGCCCGAGGACGTCAGGCGCTATCGCAAGGCCTACCTGGACCAGGTCCGGCTCCAGCTCCAGGGGTCCGATGGCTGACCCCGTGCAGGTCCCCGGGCGGCCCTGGTCGGTCGCCGGCCTGGTCCTGGCCGGCCTCGGGCTGATCATGTTCCCGCTGGGGGGCCTGGTCGGGATCGTCTGCGGCGGCATCGCCCGCTCCAAGGGCGACACCTCGCTCGGCCTGGTCGCGATCGTGGCCGGCGTGATCAGCTTCTTCGCCAGCTTCGTGGTCGCCGCCCTGGTCCTGAACTGACCTAGCCGGGCCCCGCGGCCCGGTGGGTGCTACCGGCGGCCAGGACCGCCTGCACGGCCGCGCCCAGCAGGATCCGGTGGATGCGGCGGGCCATCGTCCCCTTGTCGAGGGAGGCGAACGCGCCCGCCTCGCTGGCCTGGCGCTCCAGCTCGGGGCTCTCGAAGGCGCTCAGCACCACCACCTGGGTGGCCGGCCGGGCGTCCTTGATGAGCCGGGTCGCGTCCAGGCCGTTGAGCACCGGCATGCGCAGGTCGATGACGACGATGTCGGGCTCCAGCTCCCGGGCCATGGCGACCGCGTCGGCGCCGTCGCCGCTCTCCCCGACGACCTCGAAGCCCGTCTCCTCCAGCAGGTCCCGCAGCGCCTCCCGGAGGCGGGTGTGGTCGTCGGCCAGCAGCACCCGCGGGCGGGGTGGGAGCCGCGTCACGCGGGGCGGCCCTCGGGGACGCGTGCCTCCACCACCGTGCCCCCCTCGTCTCTGGCCCGGACGGCGAGCCGGCCGCCGAGGGCCTCGACCCGCTCGGCCATCACCGTCAGCCCGAACCGCAGCCCGGCACCCCCGGCCACCTCGGCCGGGTCGAAGCCGCAGCCGTCGTCGCCGACCGCGAGCAGGACCTCGCCGGCCGCCGACCGCTCCAGCCGCACCTCGACCTCGGTCGCGCCGGCGTGCTCGGCCACATTGGCCAGCGCCTGCTGGGCGACCCGGAACAGGGCGATCTCGACCGCCGGGCGGAGCCGGTCCCCCTCCAGCCGGACCGTCACCCGGCAGGCGGCCAGCCCGGCCCGGAGCCGGACCGCCTCGGCCTGGTCCTCGAGCGCCGCCGCCAGCCCCTGCTGGTCCAGGACCAGGGGGCGCAGGTCGTGCATGGTCCGGCGCAGCGCCACGACCTCGCCGGCCACGTCGGCCTCGCACTCGCCGAGCACGGCCAGGGCCGCCGTGGCCTGCCCGTCGGCCAGCAGCTCCCTGGCCCGGGCCAGTTTGAACCCGAGAGTGGCCAGGCCCTGGAGCGGTCCGTCGTGCAGGCCGACCGCGACCCGGGCCCGCTCCTCCTCCTCGATGTCGTGGATCAGCCCGAGCAGGCGCCGGCGCTCGGCCTGGGCCCGCTCCTCCTCGGTGACGTCGCGGCTGACCCCGACCACCCCGGCGACCCGTCCGGCCGCGTCCCGCCAGGGCGCCTTCAGTGCCTGGTAGACCCGTGGGCCGTCCGGCGTGACCAGCTCCTCCCGCGACCGGGCGGGCAGCCCCGAGGCCAGCACCCGCCGGTCGGCGGCCTGGAGGCCGGCCGCCACCGGCTCGGGCAGGAGCTCGGCGTCGGTGGCGCCGAGGACCTGGTCGGCGTGGAGCCCGGCGGCCAGGGCGGCGGCCGGGTTCACCAGCAGGTAGCGGCCCTCGGCGTCCTTGGCGTAGACCGGGTCGGCGATCCCGTCGATGACCGCTCGGAGCATGGCGTTGGTGGTCTCGAGCTCGCCGGCGCCCATGCCGGACACCTGCCCCCCCATGCCGTCCACGACCTGCCCCACCCTTCGCCCCGCCCATCTCGGACCTGGAAGGATAACCGAGTGTGGCAGGCGGGGCGTAGCCTCGAAGGATGAATGGCGCAGAGCAGCAGAGCCTGCCAGGCATCGACCTGGACCGGGTCACGTTCCTGAGCCCCTCGGCCCTGGAGCGCTACCGGCTCTGCCCCCGCCTGTACCGGTTCCTGTACGTGGACGGGCTCTGGCGCATGTCCCGCTCCAGCGCCCAGCAGGCCTTCGGGACGAGCGTCCACGCCGCCCTGCGCGAGTTCTACCGCCTCCCGGTCGGCCGCCGCAGCCTGCGCATGCTGCTGGAGCTGTTCAAGCGGCTGTGGGTCCGGGACGGCTCCGGCGACAAGGAGCAGCAGCAGCGCGAGCGGGAGCGGGGCGCCGAGGCCCTGCGGGCCTGGTACGGGCGGACTGACACCAGCGTCGTGCCCCATGCCACCGAGCTCGGCCTCCAGGCCGCCTGGGGCGACATCGTGCTCAAGGGGCGCCTCGACCGGCTCGACGCCGACCCCGGCGGCGGCCGCGGCCTGGTCGTCGTCGACTACAAGACCGGCCGCCGGCCGGCCACCCAGGCGGCGGCCGACGCCGACGAGGCCCTCACCATCTACGCCGCCCTGGTCGAGCGCCGCATCGGCCGGCCGGTGACCAGGATGGTGCTCGACTACGTGGTCGCCGGCACCCAGGTGGTCACCGAACGGCCGGCCGAGGTGCTCCGCCAGCGCCTGGGCGAGGTGCTCGACACCGCCGCCACCCTCCGGGCCGACCAGCGGTACCTGCCCCGGCCCGGGCCCTGGTGCGCCGGCTGTGACCTGCTCAAGCGCTGCCCGGAGGGCCAGCGGGAGGTGGCTGGCCTGACCGCCCGGTTGGACTGATTGCCGCCGCTCGTTGTATTCAGAGGGGGTGGAGGAAGCGACCAACGGCCGGCTGGGGCGCCCAACGGCGCACCTGCTGCTGCCGTGCCGCAGTGACTCGGTGCCGACGGTGCGCGCCCTGCTCCACCGCGATCTGGAACGTTGGGACGTCCCCGAGTCGGACGCCGACGCCATCCTCCTGGCCGCCGGCGAGGCCGTCAGCAACGCGGTCGTCCACGGGGCCTGGGGCCAGCAGGACTCGGTGATGGTGGTCCGCTGGGCGATGACCGGCGGGCGGTTCTCGTTCTCCGTCCAGGACCGCGGGCCGGGCTTCGAGAGCTCGCGCACGGCCATATCCCGCCGGGCCCACCCGTCGCAGAACCGGGGCCGCGGCCTCTACATCATGCATGCCCTGATGGACCGGGTCGTCGTCGACTCCGGCCTGAACGGCACCCGCATCCTGCTCGAGAAGGCGCTGGATGCGCCCCCGGCCGGTTAGACGACCGGCCGCAGAGGGCCGAGCCGGGTGGGCTCGGCCCTCGCAAGCCTTACTGGGATTCGGCCCGACGAGGCTCGTCGTCGATCGTCGGCCACATCCGCAGCTCGTCCGCCAGGGCGCGGATCTCGTTGTCCGGATAGCGCCGGTGGCCCCCCAAGGTCCGCAGGAAGGGAAGCTTCCCCTCCTGGGCCCACCGGGACACGGTCTTCGGCGACACGTGGAGAAGACCGGCTACCTCGGAGGTCCGCAGATACGTCGGCCTGCTGGTCCGGCTCATACCTCGACACCCCTTCACGGTTGTCGTCCCGGTTGAGGACTTTCTGTTGTCCCCGGGGGAGACTACCCCCGTCCAGCAAAACTACTGAATCAGCTGTTCTACCTAGCAAGTTCGATCCTGTCGTACTGCCCGGTACGTACGATTGTGAACTTGTCCGGTGCCCCGTATCCATTCCGCCGTCCGTGGCGCCTGGAACAGGTACGGAAGCGCGGCGTCGTGGGCTCCGGGGGACGCTTCAAAGTCCGGTGCATCGGGGGAAGCCGGGCGTTGAGGGTAGGCCACGGCGTCGCGTTCATCCGCTCTACGCGCGAACACTCAATCAGGTGACCGGGACGATCCTGACCTCCAGGAGCCGCCCGGCCTCGACCCGCAGCAGGCCCATCGTGCCCCGCGGCTGACGGCGGCGGTCGGTCGGCGACCCCGGGTTGAAGATCCGTATCCCGTCCTCGGTCTGGTCGAGGGGGATGTGGGAGTGCCCGAAGACCACCAGCGCGGCCCCGGGGAACCGCCGGCGCAGCCGCCGCGGCCGTCCCTGGGCCGGGCCGGCGTCGTGGACCATGGCCACGGCCAGGCCCTCCAGGTCGAGCTCCAGGGTCTCGGGCGCC
>DATABK010000659.1:0-10310 GCA_036259695.1 Actinomycetes bacterium
CGGCGCAGATCCCGACCTGGAGGTGTTCTTGGCTGACCAGCTGACCATCGGCCTGCTCGGTGGGACCGGGCCGCAGGGGCGGGGGCTGGCGTTGCGGCTGGCCGTGGCCGGGCACCGGGTGCTGCTCGGGTCCCGGGACGCGCGGCGGGCCGCCGGGATCGTGGCCGACCTGCTCGGCGGGCGGGACCTCCCGATCGAGGGGGTGGCCAACCCGGACGCCGCCCAGGCGGCCGACGTCGTCTTCCTGGTGTTCCCCTACGCCGGGCAGGCCGAGACGCTGCCCGGCCTGGCCGAGGCGATCGGCGACAAGGTCGTGGTCGACGTCATCAACCCGCTGGGCTGGGATGACCGCGGACCGTATCTGCTGGACGTGCCAGAGGGCAGCGCCGCCGAGCAGGCGGCCGCCCTGCTACCCAGGGCCAGGGTCGTCGGGGCCTTCCACCACGCCGCCCCCAGGCTGCTGGCCGACCCCGAGCGGCAGGTCGAGACCGACGTGCTGGTCGTCTCCGACGACCCGGCGGCCAAGGGGCTGGTGCTGGAGCTGGCCGACCAGATCCCCGGGTGCCGGGGGGTCGACGCCGGCCCACTGCGGCTGGCCCGCCAGCTTGAGGGGTTCACGGCGGTGATCGTGGGGATCAACCGCCGCCACAAGATCCACGCCGGCCTGCGCATCTCCAGGCTGGGCGACGACAAGCGCCGGCGCCTGAACGCGGAGCTGCGCCCGGCTGGGGGCTCCGGGGGGCTCAAGGAGCGAAGCGGTAGCCCCCCGGGAAATCGGGACCGGGAGGAGGGCCCGTGAGGATCTACACCCGCAGGGGCGACGACGGCACCACCGGGCTGCTCTACGGGGGCCGGGTCGACAAGAGCGACCAGCGCACCGAGGCCTACGGCACTACCGACGAGGCGGTGGCCGCCCTGGGCATGGCCAGGGTCTTCATCGCCGACAGCATCCTCGCCGACCTGGTCCTGCGCCTCCAGCGGGAGCTGTTCGTGGTCGGGGCCGAGCTGGCCACGGCCACCGAGAACAGCCACAAGCTGACCCCCGGCCAGACCAAGGTGACGGCCGAGATGGTGGACGGGCTGGAGCTGGCCATCGACGAGTACGTGGCCAGGACCCACATGCCCGAGGAGTTCATCGTCCCCGGCGAGTCCCGCGGCTCGGCCTTCCTTGACTACGCCCGTACGGTCATCCGCCGGGCCGAGCGCCAGACGGTGGCCATGGCCAGGGCCGGGATGCTGGCCGACGGGGCCGAGGAGAACCAGATCGTCCGCTACCTCAACCGGCTGGCCGACCTGATCTTCGTCCTCGCCCGCTACGAGGAGGGCGACTTCCGCACCCTCCGCACCGGCTGACCCGTGCGCCACGTCGTCGACGCCCGCGGCGCCTCGGTCGGCCTGCCCGACCGGGTCGAGCGGGTGGTCAGCCTGGTGCCGTCCCTGACCGAGTGGCTGGTCGTGGCCGGGGTGGGGGAGCGCCTGGTCGGGGTCACCGACTGGTGCGTGGAGCCGGCCGCCGCCCTGGCCGGGCTGGCCCGGGTGCGCGGCACCAAGAACCCCGACCTGACGGTCATCCGGGGGCTGGAGCCGGACCTGGTGGTGGCCAACGCCGAGGAGAACCGCAAGCTCGACGTCCAGCGGCTGGAGGCCGGTGGGCTGGCCGTGTTCGTGACCATGCCCACCACCGTCGCCGGGGCCGTGGCCGAGCTGCGCGACCTGGCCACCGCCGTCGGCGACCTGCCGGAGGCCGCGGCCCTGGACGCCGACCTGGTCGCGGCCGTGGCCGACGCCTACCGGCACCGGCCGGCCCGCCGGGCCCGCTACGCCTGCGCGGTCTGGCGCGACCCCTGGATGTGGCTGGGCCGCCGGGCGTACGCGGCCGACCTGCTCGGGCTGGCCGGGGGCGAGCCGGTGCTGGACGACCCGGCCACCCGCTACCCGAGGCTCGAGCTCGACACGGTGGCCGGCCTCGACCCCGAGCTGGTCCTGCTCCCCTCTGAGCCGTACGCGTTCGGCAAGGCCGACGCCGACGAGCTGGCCGCCGCCTTCGGCGGGGCCCGGGTCGAGCTGGTCGACGGCCGCGCCCTCACCTGGTACGGGCCGCGCATCCCGGCCGCCCTGGCCAGCTTCCGCGAGCTGCTGGCCTCCTCGCCATGAGCGAGGAGCACCTGACCGACGGCTGGGAGCCCGACCTCCCGGTCGGCGACACCCTGGCCCGGCGGTTCCTGTTCAACCTGGCCGCCTTCCACGAGGTGCCGGCGGTGGCGGCCGGCGGCCGGGTCCTGCGCCACGACGATGTCGCCGCCGCCGACCTCGGCCGGCCGGCGGCCATGCACAACGCGGCCACGCTGCTGCGGCCGCTGCCCTTCGACCGGCCCGGCGAGGTCCTGGACGCGGTCGAGGGGTTCTTCGACGGGGGCGGCCGGGGCGAGGCCTATCTGTGGAGCGCCTGGCGACCCCGGACCTGCGCCCCCGCGGCTGGGTCCTGGAGGCCACCCGCCGATGCTGCTCCGGCCGCCCGGGGGCGGGCCGGTGCCGAGGCGGTCGGGTTCCTGCCCCTGACCCGCTTCACCCTCTGGCACCGGCCCCGGCCCGCACCTACTTCTTGACGAGTTCGGCCTCGATCTCCAGCCGGACCGACTTGGAGAGCAGCCACCCGCCCGTCTCCAGGGCGGCGTTCCAGGTCAGGCCCCAGTCCTCCCGGTTGACCTCGGGGACCGCCCCCGAGAAGCCGATCCGCTGGTTGCCCCAGGGGTCGATGGCGCCCCCGAGGAACTCGACGTCGACGGTGATCGGGCGGGTGACGCCGCGGATGGTCAGGTCGCCGTCGACCAGCCACTTGTTCTCAGCCTCGCCCGGCCGTACCCCGGTGCTGCGGAAGGCGATGGTGGGGTGCTCCTCGGTGCCGAAGAAGTCGTTGGAGCGCAGGTGGCCGTCGCGGGTCTGGTCGCCGGTGTCGACGGTGGAGGCGTCGATCTCGACCTCGAGGGTCGAGTCCTCGGGCCGCTCGGCGACGGTCGCCACACCGCTGACGCCGGAGAACTTCCCGCGGACCTTGGCCATCAGGTGGCGGGCGACGAACTCGAACGACGCGTGCGACGGGTCGAGCTCCCAGGTGCCGACCTCGGGCACCAGACGGCCGTCAACCACTCGGGTACCAGGGGTGGTGACCGTCTCACTCATGCTTGTCTCCTCTCTGAGGACATGCGGCTCGTGTACCACAATGAGCGCAACAAGCATCGGGACATAGTTGTTCCCGCAACTATCTTGGATCCTGAAAATCCTGCTCCCGGTCAGTGGTACTGGTGCTCGGGCCCCGGGTAGTGGCCCTCGGCGACGTCCTTGGCGTAGCGGCCGGCCGCGTCGGCGATGACCGCCCGCAGGTCGGCGTAGCGCCTGACGAAGCGGGGGGTGGGGTCGGGGGTCAGCCCGAGCAGGTCCCAGACGACCATCACCTGGGCGTCGACGTCGGGACCGGCCCCGATGCCGATGGTGGCCACCTCGACGGCCTCGGTGATCCGGGCCCCCAGCTCGGCCGGGATCGCCTCGAGCACGATGGCGAAGGCGCCGGCCTCCTCGAGGGCGAGGGCGTCGGCCACCAGCTCGTCCCCCTCAGAGCCGCGGCCCCTGACCACCTTGCGGCCGAAGGCGTTGGCCGACTGGGGGGTGTAGCCGAGATGCCCCATCACCGGGATGCCGGCCTCGGTCATCCGCCGCACCGCCTTGGCCGAGCGGCGCCCGCCCTCCAGCTTGACGGCGTTGGCTCCGGCCTTGAGCAGCCGGGCGGCGTTGGCCACGGCCTGGACGGGCGAGGCCTGGTAGGCCCCGAACGGCAGGTCGGCCACCACCAGCGCGTTGCGGGCCCCGCGGGCCACGGCGGCGGTGAAGACCAGCGCCTCGTCCATGGTCACCGGGATGGTGGTGTCGTACCCGAGCACGGTGTTGCCGGCCGAGTCACCCACCAGCAGCAGCGGGATCCCCGCCTCGTCGAGCACGCGCGCGGTCAGCGCGTCGTAGGCGGTCAGCATCACGAACCGTTCCCGCCGCTGCTTCCAGGCGGCGAGGTCGGCAGGGGTCACCGGCATGGCGGCCTCCTCCAAGAGTTCCTCGGAGCCCGCACCGCGGGTCTCCTGGACATCCCTAGTGTGCCCGATCAGCGGGCAGGATGCTTCGGCCCCCGGAACCGGTTGGTGATCGGCAGGCGGCGGTCCTTGCCGAAGGAGCGGCCGGTGATCTTGGGGCCGGGTGGGGCCTGGCGGCGCTTGTACTCGGCCCCGTCGACCAGGCGGACGACCTTGGCCACGGTGTCGCGGTCGAACCCCTTGGCCACCAGCTCATCGACGCTGGCGTCGTCCTCGATGTAGGCCTCCAGGATCGGGTCGAGGACGTCGTAGGGGGGCAGCGAGTCGGTGTCGAGCTGGCCGGGGCGCAGCTCGGCCGAGGGCGGCTTGTCCAGGACCGACTGGGGGATGACCACCCCGGCGCCGTTGCGCCAGCGGCAAAGGGCGTAGACCAGGGTCTTGGGGACGTCCCGGATGACCGCGAACCCGCCGGCCATGTCGCCGTACAGGGTGCAGTAGCCGACGGCCAGCTCCGACTTGTTGCCGGTGGTCAGGACCAGGCTGCCGGACTTGTTGGACAGGCTCATGAGCAGCGTGCCCCGCACCCTGGCCTGAAGGTTCTCCTCGGCCAGGCCGGGCTCGGTGCCGGCGAACGGCTCCTTGAGCACGCCCAGGAACGCCTCCACCGGCTCGGCGATGGGCAGGGTGAGCAGCTTGATGCCGAGGTTGCCGGCCAGGGCCCGGGCGTCGGTCAGGCTGTGCTCGGAGGAGAAGCTGGACGGCATGGCCACCCCGACGACCCGGTCGCGGCCCAGGGCGTCGGCGGCCACGGCCGCGACCAGGCTGGAGTCGATGCCGCCGGACAGGCCGATGTGGACGGTGTCGAAGCCGTTCTTGGTCACGTAGTCGCGGGTCGCGCAGACCAGCGCCCGGTAGACCTCCTCCTCGGGCCCGAGGGGCCGGGCCAGGCGGGGCTCGACCGGCGGGCCGGGGTCGGCCAGGTGGTCGCTGACCCGGACCCGGTTGACCCCCAGGGCCGGGCGGGGGTCGGTGGCCGGGGACCGCCGGGGGCGCTCCGACAGCCGGGCCGTCGCCCCCTCCTCAAGGGTCAGGTCGACCACCAGCAGCTCCTCGGTGAATGCGCCCGCCCGGGCCAGGAGGCGTCCCTGGGGGTCGATGGAGACGCTCTGGCCGTCGAAGACCAGCTCGTCCTGGCCGCCCACCTGGGCCACGTAGAACAGGTGGGCGCCGTGGTCGGCCGCCCGGGTGGCCAGCATCGGGACCAGCCGCTCGCCCTTCTCCAGCCGGTAGGGGGAGGCGTTGAGGCTGACCACGACCTCGGCCCCGGCGGCCACGGCGGCGGCCATCGGCCCCCAGGGGAACCAGAGGTCCTCGCAGATGGTCACCGCCACCTCGACCCGGCCGAAGCTGGCCAGCAGCACCTCGGTGCCGGGGACGAAGTAGCGCTCCTCGTCGAAGACGCCGTAGTTGGGCAGCAGGACCTTGCGGTAGACGCCGAGCACCCGGCCCCGGTGGCAGAGGGCGGCGGCATTGGCCGGGCCGGCGTGGGTCGGCTCCACGAACCCGACCACGGCCGCGGCCTCGCCGACCTGGGAGGCGACCCGCTCGGCGGCGGCCCGGCTGGCGGCCAGGAACGACGGCTTGAAGACCAGGTCCTCGGGCGGGTAGCCACACACGGCGAGCTCGGGGAACACCACCAGGTGGGCGCCGAGGGCTGCCGCCTCGGCGTAGGCGGCCAGCACCCGCTCGACGTTGCCGTCGAGGTCCCCGACGACCGGGTTGATCTGCGCCCCCGCGAGCCGCAGCCGCTCCATGGGGTCAGGGTAGCAGCGCCGACTGGCTAGCCGATCCGTCGGTCGACGGCCCAGGAGGATCCCGGCTGCTGCTTGGCCAGCGACTTCATCTCGCTGGCGGTGGCGACGGCCTCGGCGTAGTGGCCGAAGCGGCGCATGGCCGTCGAGGCGACGCCAACCGACAGCGAGACCAGGGGGAACCGTTCCAGCTCGCGGCGACGGTTCTCGACCTCGATCCAGCCGCGCTCGGCGTCCTCGGGGTCGTACAGCGACGGGACCTCGCGGTCGAAGCGCTCGATCAGGTCCTCGACCACCGCCTTGGCCGCCTCTTCGGCGGTGATGGCGACGAAGTCGTCCCCACCGACGTGGCCGACGAAGGCGTCGGGACGGGCGGTGGCCTGGACGGCGCCGTGGAGCTGGCGCGCGGCCAGCCGCAGGATGTCGTCGCCACGGGCGAACCCGTAGTGGTCGTTGTAGGCCTTGAAGTTGTCCAGGTCGGCATAGAGCAGGGCGAACTGCCGCTGCTCCTGGATCGCCCGCTCGAGCTCCTCCTGGATCCGGGTGTTGCCCGGCAGGCCGGTGAGCGGCGAGAGGGCCCGCATCGCCTTGGCCCGGCGCAGCACGCTGCGCACCCGGGCCAGCAGCTCACGATGGTCGTACGGCTTGAGGACGTAGTCGTCGGCGCCGGCGTCGAGGCCCTCCATGACGTTGGCCATGGCGGTCAGCATGATGACGCTCATGTTGGCGGTGATGAGGTCGCGCCGGAGCACACGGACCACCTCGAAGCCGTCGATGCCGGGCAGCATCACGTCGCAGAGCAGCAGGTCGGGCACCTCCGCCCTGGCCAGCTCCAGTCCCTCCTCGCCCGAGCTGGCCCGCAGCACCTGATAGCCGGCCTGGACGAGGCTGACCTCCAGGAGCTGGGCCAGGGTCGGCGAGTCCTCGATGAACAGGACCCGCTCCCCGCCGCCGGGCTCTCCGGCCGCCATGCGCACCATCCCTGTCGTGTCCATCTCAGTTCAGAGACTCGGCACGCCCCGCGTCCCGGTGTAGCCCTCACGGGCGTAAACCGGGCCCGCGCTCCGGTCGATACCGGCAGAGACCATCTGCCGTCGTCACCGCAGAGGAGCCGACCTGGACCCGGCCAGCGCCCCGACCAGCGTGATCCTGCTCCGCGTTGAGGAGCGCGAGTACGCGTTGCCGCTGGGCTGCGTCGTCGAGGTGGTGCGGATGGCCGCCCTCACCCCGGCGCCGGGCGCCCCCGGCCACGTGCTCGGGCTGCTCGACCTGCGGGGCCGCGTGGTGCCGGTCATGGACCTGCGGGCCCGCCTCGGGCTGCCCCCGGCCACCCCCGGGCTGAGCACCCCGATCTGCGTCGTGGAGGCCGGCGGCCGGGCCTTCGGCCTGGTCGCGGATGCCGTGACCAACGTCCACCCGCTGCTCGCCCCGGTCGAGCGGCTGGAGGTCACGCCCGCCGGCAGCCCGGTGGCCGGGGTCACCCACGTCGGCGGCCGGCTCGTCTCGGTGCTCGACCCGGAGCCGCTGGCCGGGGCCGCGCCATGACCGGGCCTCGGCGCCAGGCGGGGCCGGGCCATGACCTCCAGCGGTTCCAGGCGCTGCTCCGCGAGGTGAGCGGGCTGGAGCTGCCGGAGGCCCGCCGGCCCGATCTGCAACGGGCCGTCGACCGGGCCCTGGCCGCGACCGGGCTGGCGGACGCCGACGCCCTCCACCGGCACCTGCGGGAGCCCGCGGGCCGCCCGGCGCTGGAGGCGTTCGTCGGCGACCTCACCATCGGGGAGACGCATTTCTTCCGCAACCGGCCCCAGTTCCAGGCGCTGGAGCGCCATATCCTGCCCGAGCTGATCGAGCGGCGCCGCGGCAGCCGGCGCCTGCGGCTCTGGAGCGCCGCCTGCTCGACCGGCGAGGAGCCGTACTCGCTGGCCATCGTGCTGGAGCGGCTGCTGCCGGACCGGGCCAGCTGGGACGTGCGCATCCTGGCCACCGACATCAACCGGTCGGCCCTGGAGCGGGCCCGGCGGGGACGCTACGGCGCCTGGTCGTTCCGGGAGGTGCCCGACGACATCACCAGCACCTTCTTCGTCCGCCGCGGGGCCACCCTGGAGGTCACCGGGCGCGTCCGGCAGGCGGTCAGCTTCGCCCACCTGAACCTGGCCGGCGACCACTGGCCGTCGGCCGCCACCCACACCCTCGACCTGGACCTGGTCCTCTGCCGCAACGTGCTCATCTACTTCGGTGAGGAGCTGAGCCGCCAGGTCGCGGACCGGCTCCACGGCGCCCTGGCCGCCGGCGGCTGGCTGCTGGTCGCCCCGGCCGAGCTGTCCCAGACCGTGTTCCGCCGCTTCGCCGTGGCCAACCTGGACGGGGCCATCGCCTACCGCAAACCCGCCCCGGTCCCGGCCCCGGCCCCGGTTCGGGCCCCGGCCGCGACCCGGGGCCGGGCGCCGAACCCGGGCATGCCTGAGCCCCACCGTCCTGATGGTGGGGCCCCTGCACGGGAGGGTAGCCCACGGCGCGAAGCGGTGCGCACCGCTGTCCACACCCCCCAGGCCGGGCCGGAGGAGATCGAGCGGGCGGTCGACGAGTGGCGGTCCGGCCAGGCCGCCGAGGCCCTCCGGCGGCTGGAAGCGGTGGCCGAGGCCGACCCGGCCGACGGCCGGGCCCCGCTGCTGGCCGCCCGGATTCACCTGGACCGGCTCGAGCTCGACCGGGCCGAATGGTGGGCCGGGCTCGCCTGCCAGCGGACGCCGCTGTCGGCGCCGGCCCACTACCTGCGCGGGCTGGCCCTCCAGGAGGCCGGGCGGCTGGAGGACGCCCTCGCGGCGCTGCGCCGGTCGGTGTTCCTCGACCCGGGCTCCGTGCTCGGTCAGGTCGCCCTGGCCGACCTGCTCGTCCGGCTGGGGGAGCCGGGCCGGGCCCGGGGCGCGCTCCGGGCGGCGGCGGCGCTGGTCGCCGACGGCGACCCGGCCGAGCCGGTCGACGGCCACGACGGTCCTCCCACCGGGCGCGTGCGCGACCTGATCGCCGCCCACCTGGCCCGCCTCGACGGCGACCCGGAGGCCGCCAGGTGAGCCCCGACCAGCTCCAGCAGGTCCTGGAGGAGCGGGCCCGGGCACTGGCCCGGCCGCCGGACGGCGACACCGACGGCGACGTGGTCGAGCTGGTCGTGCTGGCCGTCGGCGCCGAGCGGTACGGCATCGACGTCCGCCTGATCCGCGAGGTCCGCCCCCTGGCCGGGTTGGCGCCCGTGCCCGGGACCCCGGCCTTCTGGTCCGGCGTCGTCAACCTGCGCGGCAGTCTCTGCCCGGTGCTGTCGCTGCGGCGCTACCTGCGGGCCGCCGGCGGCGGCCCGGACGCCGGGGAGCCCGACCGGGGGGTGCTGGTGGTAGTGACGGCCCCGTTCACGGTCGGGCTGCTGGTCGACGCGGCCGCCGAGGTCCGCCGCTGCGCGCCCGGCGAGCTGCAGCCGATCGGCGGGGCGGCCGGCGACCGGGCCCACGCCGCTGTCACGGCCGTCGCCGGCGACCTGCTCCAGGTGCTCGACCCGGCAACGCTGCTCGCCGACCCCGCCCTGGTCGTGGGCCGGGAGGCCGACTAACAAGGAGGAACACGATGCAAGGCTCCACCCGGCGCCCACGCGCCTTCTCCCTGCCCGGCGGCGCCGGCCTCAGCCTCCGGACCAGGCTCCTGGCCCTGCTGTGCGCGGCCGCGCTGCTGCCGATGACCGTCATCGGCGTGCTCGGCAGCCGGACGGCCGCGGCCACCCTGATCGAGGAGCGGCAGGCGGAGCTCAGCGAGGTCGCCGGCGAGATCAGCGCGACCGCCGACCGGATCCTCGGGGAGCGCTACGGCGACACCCAGGCCTTTGCCAGAAGCGAGGCGGCCAAGTCGATGGACCCGGGCCGGATCGCCGCCTGGATGGACACCGTCATGTCGGTCTATGCACCGGCCTATCGGATGATGGCGGTCGCCGACCGCCGGGGTCGGCTGGTCGCGGCCCGAGCGGTCGACCGGGAGGGCCGCCCGGTGGGGACCGCGGCCGACGGAACAGGCCTTGACGTCGCCGACCAGGCCTGGTTCAAGGCCGCCGCCGGCGGGCGCATCGCCGACGGGGAGACCTTCGTGGAGGACGTGCGGCCCGACGACCTGCTGGCCCGTCTCGGCGCTGGCGAGGGGGACAGGCGGACGGTCGCCTTCACCGTGCCCATCAAGGACTCCAGGGGCCGGATGATCGGCGCCTGGACCAGTCGCTTCGACTTCCGGGTGGTCCAGGATCTGACCGACCGGCTGGAGGAGGCGCTGCGAGGCCGGGGGCTGTCGAGCGCCCGGCTGCTGCTGGTCTCGGCGGAGGGGGTCGTGCTGCACGCAAGCGATGGCCGGCCCGCGGCCGGGAGCAAGCTCGACGACACCCCGATCCTCC
>DATABK010000660.1:0-3078 GCA_036259695.1 Actinomycetes bacterium
GGCGGCGCCACCGGGGGCTGGTGATGAGCTCGCCGCACCCGGCGGGGCCGGCCAGGACCGCCGCCATCGGGGCCGTCGGGCCCGCAGTCTGCTGCGCTTCACCGCCCCACGTCGTCCCGACCAGACCGAGCGGGGGGAGCCCGCGTCTCCCGACGAGCCGCAGCCGCTGGCCGACTTCGACCGGCTGACCCAGTCGATCGAGAGCGTGACCGAGGCCCTCGGCGGCCAGCCGCTCGAGTTCTACGAGCGCGACCTGCCCCAGATCGCCGCCGCCGAGACGGCCCGGCGGGTCCGGGCCGACGTGGTCGTGCTGCTGCTCGACAACGGCGAAGGCCTGATGGAGGTCTCCGGCGGGGTCGGCCTCACCCCGGCCGAGCGGCGCCTGAGCGTCGAGTACAGCCGCGACGTCATGCGCGAGCTCTTCCGGGCCGGCGTCGGCCTGATCGAGGACACCGACCGGGTCCGCGGCGCGCTGGCCGGCATCCCCGGCAGCCGGGCCGAGACGCTGGTCATGGTGCCGCTTGTCCACGAGCGGCTCGGCTTCGGCGTCCTGATGGCCGGCCGCAACCGGAGCCAGACCGGCGTCCCCACCGAGGTGTTCACCGACGCCGAGATCGAGGTGCTGATGGGGTTCGCCGACGCCGCCGCCGCGTCGCTCCGTACCGCGGTCCTCCTGCGTCACCTCAAGGGCCAGCTCAAGGCGCTGGAGGAGGACGGCTAGCCCCAGCGGTCAGGTGCCCGGTACCTCTAGGGGGCGCCCGGCCCGGCGATCCGCACGTACACCCGCTCGTCGCCGCTCGCGAACGCCAGCCGCCAGCGGCCCGATGCCTCCAGGAGCTCGACCAGGGCCGGCGTCCCGCGCCGGCTCGTGACCACGTGGTCGACCCGCCACTCGTCGAGCAGCCGCTCGGCGTCCCACCGTCCGGTGATCACGGCCTGGTAGCGGGTCCAGCGGTCCGCCGGCGGCACCTCGATCCGGGAGTCGAACCCCACCTGCACCCCGGGCCCGAGGCGGAACTCGAGGTAGGAGCCCCACGGCTGGTAGTTGAACATCCGCCCTGGCTGCGGGTTGGCGGCCAGCCAGGCCACGGCGGCCCCCGGGGCCGAGCGCAGCTCCGGCCGAGACCCGGGCAGGGCCCCCCTCAATGGCGGCGAGGCCAGCACCAGCATCACCGCCAGCAGGGCCAGCACGAGCGCGCTGAGCACCGGCATACCCCGCTCGGTGGCGGCAGGCCGCGCCGGCTCGTCGCGGGCCAGCGCACAGAGGGCGATCGGCGCCGCCAGCCCGAACCACGCCCCGGCCCTGACCGTCCAGAGGGCGAGCCCGGCCAGCACCGCCATCCGGAGCAGTTGCTCGGGGACCCGCTCGGGCGAGGGCGCCCGGACCAGGGCGACGACCAGCACCCCGATCGCGACCAGGATCAGCGCCCCGACCGGCTGGCGCAGGGTCGCCGGGCCCCACTCGGACACCACCTCGGTGACAGTGGAGTTGGCCGGCAACGAGACCGCATAGCCGAGCACCCGAGGCCCCCATGGGTTGACCAGCAGGGCGGCGACGCTGGCCGCCGTGACCAGCACATACCGGGCGGCCCCGGGCCGGTCGCGCCGCCAGACGGCCGCCGCCACCTCGATGACGAGGAGCCCCACCCCGACCACGAAGGCGCCATGGAGATTGGCCCACAACACCATAAGGACCGGAATTGCCAAGGCGCCCCGGGGACGTGTCCTGGCCACCTCCAGCAGGTACAGCTCGGCCGCGAACAGGAGCAGCGAGAACATCTGCGGCCGGGCCGAGAACCCCGCCGCAGCCGCGAGGTAGCCGGCGAGCACGGCCCCCGCGATCAGGCGCAGATTGGCCGTCCGCCGCCGGCACGCCGCCGCCACCAGCACCCACGCGGCCACCGTGCCGAGCGCACTGGCCACCGTGAGCAACGGGAACCCGCCGAGCCGCCAGATCCCGTAGAGCGCCACCTGCGCTCCCCAGTTCTGGTCCAGCCAGGGCCGGCCGGCGGTCGTCCAGGCGAGCACGTCGGTCCGCGGCACGGCCCGCTCGGCGAGGAGCAGCTCGCCGACCTTGAGGTGATAGGCGAGGTCGACCGCGCTCGGCACCTGGGCCAGCTCCATGGTCCCGATCGCGCCGAGCACCACCACCAGCCACAGTCGCGGCAGGGTCAGCCAGGGCCGCGCGCCGGTCCCTTCGGCCGCGCCCTCCTGGGCCGGTTCCCGCCTCGCGACCGTCGTCCGCATCACTCAGGTCAGGTAGAGCCGGCCGTCCACCAGCTGCTCGCTCAGGAAGCCGCCGGCGTGATCGAAGCAGGCGTGCGCGAACCGCTTCCCGAGCTCGAAGTCGACCCCGACCACCCCGCCGCGGTTCTTCTCGAGCGAGAACACCACCCAGTTGTGGAAGCTCTCGGCCACGTTCGGCTGGTAGACGACATGGTGGCGAGCCACCGCCCGGTGCTTGTCGTTGAGGAGCAGGACCACGTTGGCCTCGTAGGCCAGCGCCGAGTCGCCCCGCAGGTGGTGGATCCGCATCCGCTGCGCCTTCACGCCCTCGGCGTCGGCGGCGAACACGGCCAGCAGCGCCACCGACTGGCTCATGGCCAGCTCCTTGAGCCCCTCCACACTCCGCCGGACCTGCTCCTCCTCGCTCAGCGGGTCGGGGTCGACGGCCACCTTCTGCAGGTAGTCGACGATCACCACCAGCGGCCCCAACCCGGGACAGGCCCTGGCCAGGCTCCCGATCGCCTCCACGGTGGTCATCGCCCCGGCCTTGACCAGGAACAGCCGCTCCTCGTACTCGGCCAGCCGCTGCAGCACCGGCTGGGCCGGCCCCAGCTCGGCCAGCAGCCCGCCGATCCCGCGCCCCTCGTCCCCAGCCTCGCCGCCCCGGGCGAGCAGGGACCGTAGATCTCCGACGCTGATCGGCTCCTCCGAGCCGGCCATCGCGCTCTCCATCGCGATCAGCCGTTCGAGCAGGAACTCCTCCGAGTGCTCGTAGCACACGTACAGCACCCGCCCGTGCCCGCCCGCCGCCACGTGCCGCGCCAGCTGCAACGCCCAGGTGCTCTTGCCGAC
>DATABK010000661.1:0-2125 GCA_036259695.1 Actinomycetes bacterium
CCGCCGTAGGCGGCCAGCCCGCTCATCGACTGGACCAGGAGGTCCTGGCCGGGCCGGTCGGCGTAGGGGCCGTCGGGGCCGAACCCGGTCCCGGCCACATACACCAGCGACGGGTTCACCGCCCGGAGGTCCTCGTAGCCCATGCCGAGCCGGTCCAGCACCCCGGGCCGGAAGTTCTCGGTGACCAGGTCGCAGGTCCCGGCGAGCCGCAGCACGACCTCGCGGGCCCGGGGGTGCTTGAGGTTCAGGGTCAGGGACCGCTTGTTGCGGTTCATGGCCAGGAAGAACGGGCTCTGGCCGCCGAGCAGCTCCCCCATGGCCCGCAGGCCGCGCTCCCACTCGCCCGACCCGGGGCGCTCGACCTTGACGACCTCGGCCCCCATGTCGCCCAGGAACTGGGTCGCCCACGGGCCCATCATCATCTGGGTGAAGTCCAGGACCCGGACCCCCTCCAGGGCCATGGCCATGGGAGTCACCGCCTCCCCGCGGGCTCGCGCTGGCTGTCGGTGTAGGCGGCGTCCAGGGCGGCCAGCACCCGGTCGGGGTCGCCGCCGTCGCGCAGGTGGGCGTGGACCAGGTCGCCGGCCGCGTCCTGGAAGGCCAGGAACCCGTCGTAGCGGGGCCGGAGCAGGGCGGCGTCGAGCGCCCGGAGGGTGTCGCGGAAGAACCCGGAGGCGGCGGCGTTCACGGCCCCGTCGGTCCAGGCCGACCGGTGCCCGGGCTGGCCGCCGGCCTGGAAGTAGGCCGTCCGCTGGACCACCGGGTCGGCCACGTACGCCGCGTAGGCGACCGCGTCGGCCACCGCCGCCGAGTGGGCCGACACGGCCAGCCCGGCCCCGCCGAGTGTGCCCCGGGGGACGCCGTCGCCGCCGGCCGGCGGGGGCGCGGCCAGCACCGGGTGGTCCCGGAACCCGGGCCGGGCGTAGTTGGCGTAGCCGAAGGCCAGCGGGCACCAGGCGACGTCGTCGGCCGTGCTCATGTGCTCGAGCAGGGCCGGCGGGTTCCAGTGGAGGCTGGACGGGTGGCAGCGGCCGAGCAGGGCCTGGAGCAGGGCCAGGGCCGAGCGGCCGATGCGGCGCGAGACCACCTGGCCGGTGAAGAACGGCGTCTCGCCGAGGGCCGCGCACACGGCCAGGAAGGCGCAGATCGCGTCCACCGGGATGGCCGGCATGGCCGCCCACAGGCCGGTCCGGCGCAGGGCGGCGGCCGCGTCCATGGCCTCGGGCCAGGTCCGGGGCATGGCCACCCCGGCCCGCTCCAGCAGGTCGGGCCGGTAGGCCGCCACCTGGGCGGCGGCGTCGGTGGCCAGGGCCCAGCGGTGCCCCTCCCACACATAGGACTCGGCGCTGCGGCCGACGCTGCCAGTGGCCTGGACGGCCAGGGTGGACCGGTCCAGGTGCTCGTCCAGCGGGACCAGGCAGGCGCGGGCCACCGCCTCCCCCACGGCCGGGTGGTCCAGGTAGATGAGGTCGAACCGGCGGGCCAGCTGGTCGACCGGCTGGTCGGCGAAGGCCTGGAGGGACCGGGTGACCCACTCCACCCGGACGTCGGGCCGGACCGCCTGGTAGGCGGCGGCCGTGGCCTCCAGCCCGGCCAGGCCGCGCACGTGGTCCCAGGTGATGCCGCGCAGGACCGTCGGCCCGGTCACCGCCGTCCCCCAGGGGGCAGGGCCAGGCCCTCGACCCCGACCTCGAGCCGCGACAGGTGCCAGCGGCCCAGGTTGGCGGTGAACATGGTCGTGCCCCGGAAGGCCAGGTTGGTGGGGTGGGCCAGCAGGTGGGCCGACAGCTCCCGGAACAGCACCTCGACCCGGCCCTGGGGGTCGATGCGGAGGACCTGGCTGGGCTCGTAGCAGCCGACGTACAGGTTGCCGGCGACGTCGAAGGCCAGGCCGTCGGGCCAGGCCCCGGGGGTGGCGGCGACCTCCTCGCGCTCGGTGGCCGAGCCGTCGTCGGCGATGGGGATGCGCGACACCCGGTTGGCGAAGGTCTCGGCCACGTACAGGTGGCGGCCGTCCGGGCCCAGGGCCAGCCCGTTGGCGAAGGTGAGGTCGTGGCCGTACCACAGCTCGCCCCGGCCGTCGGGGTCGAAGCGGAGCACCCCCGGCCCCGGCCGGTCGAAGTGG
>DATABK010000662.1:0-6579 GCA_036259695.1 Actinomycetes bacterium
GGTCGGCGCCGGTCGTCGGTTGGGGCCAGGAGGACCCGGCCGCCGGGGTGGCCGTGGTGGCCGTCCCCGCGGTGGTCGTGGCGGCGGGGACGTCGGCCTCGAGCCGGGACGAGGGCGGCAGCTCGGTGGTGGCGTCGGTCACGGGGCCGGTGCCGGCGTCGTCCGGGGTCTCGCCGGCGGGCAGGCCGCTGGCCGACTCCTCGGTGGTGTACTGGATGCCGTAGTGGGCATACAGGCGGGCCTCGTCCTCCTCGGACAGCTCGGCGTCCTGGTCCAGCCGTGGGGCCTCGCGGACCACCGAGGTCTGGTGGGGGACCTGGACGGTGTCGCCCCGCTGGGCGGCGTCGGCCAGCGGCACGAACGTGCGCGAGGTGCCGAACAGACCGGTGTTCACCAGGGCCCATTCGGGTTGGCGGGTGGTCCGGTCGACGTAGATGGCCTCGATCTTGCCCACCGGCTCGTCGTCGGTGGCCACGAGGGTCAGGCCCCGCCAGGAGCGGGCCTGGTCAATCGTTGGTAGCGTCATCGCGTCCTCCAGCGCCGCGTCGTTGGGCGATCCTAGGGGGAGGGTGGCCGGACAGGCGACACCTAAGTGTCAGCCAGGCCCGTCTTACCCCTGAAGCGGCAACTAACCCCCCAGTTCCGTCATTGGCGTGGCGCTCATCTGGTCGTGTGGTTGCTCAGGCGAGCCGGGTCCGGCGCCTGAGCGCCATGGCGGCCTCGATGTCGCCGGCGAGCCGGCCGGCCTCGGCGACGTCGAGTGTTGACACGGTAACGCGGATCGCGGGTTGGCTGCGGAGCCGGAACCGCTCCCCGGCCAGGACGGCCCACCCGGCGTCCAGCAGCCGGGCGGTCACGACCCCCTCCTCGGGCACGGGCACCCAAACGTTCATGCCCGAGCGGGCGTGGGCACCGATATCCCTGGCCGCCAGGGCCGCCGCCAGCGCCTCCCGCCGCCGGCGGTAGGTCTCGCGCCCCCGCTCCAGCAGCCCCGGCCCGCCAGGGGCCGACCACATGGCCACGGCCAGGCGCTGGAGCACGTGGCTGACCCAGCCGGTGCCGACCAGCTGGCGGCCCTGCACGCGGGCGACGGTCCCGGGGTCGCCGGTCACCACGGCCAGGCGCAGGTCGGGGCCGAGCCACTTGGACACCGAGCGGACGTGGGCCCAGCGGGCCCGGCCCTCGCCGGCCAGGGTGACTCCGGGAGCGCCGGCCACCGGGCCGGCGTGGTCGTCCTCGACCACCATCACCTCGGGGTGCCCGGCCAGGACCCGGCGGAGCTCCTCGATCCGGGCCGGGGTGGCCGCGGCCCCGGTCGGGTTCTGGGCCCGCAGGGTGGTCACGAACGCCCCGCTGCCGGCGGCCAGCGCGCCCGCCAGCCCGTCGGGCAGGGGGCCGTCGTCGTCCACCGGGACCGGCTCGGGTCGCAGGCCCAGGGCCCGGATCAGGTCGAGGGCTGGCGGGAACCCGGGGTCCTCGACGGCCACCCGGTCCCCGGGGCGCAGGTGGGCCTGGAGGAGGCGCTCGACCCCGTCGAGGGCCCCGCCGACCACGGCCAGGCCGGCCACCGGGACACCGTCGGCCTCCAGCTGCTCGGTGGCCAGGGCGGCCAGCTCGGGCAGGACCGGGTCCTCGCCGTACAGGCGGTGGCGCCGGTCGACCTCGGCCAGGGCCGGGTCGAGGGGTGGCAGCAGGGCCGGGTCGGGCCCCCCGGAGGTGAGGTCGCGGACCCCAGGCGGGAGCAGGGCCGGCGGCCCGCCGACGGGCAGGGGCGGCCGCTCGGCGACGGCCGTCCCCCCACGGCCCCTGGCCGTGACCACCCCCCGGGCCCGCAGCCGCCCGTAGGCGGCGGCCACCGTGGTCGGGCTCACCCCGAGCCGGAGGCTCAGCTGGCGGATGGGGGGGAGGCGGTCGCCCGGGCCGAGTCGGGACTGGCGGACGGCCCGCTCGATGCTGTCGGCGATCCCGGTCGCGGTCGCCCCGGCGATGAAGTCCAGCTCGGCCTCGCTCATGCCGGTAAGCATAGGAAACGGGCCCCGAAGGCACCGAGGCGATGAGCCGCGGAGTCCGCTTCGCGAACTGAGCCGCTGCCCATCGCCCCGGCGAGGTCGGGCCCCCCCTTGGTGCCCCCCCTTGCGGGGCGCAGTCTCCCCGGAGCGGGTGGGCGCCGTCGAGGCCTAAACGCAAGTTGGACCATTCGGTCTAGCCTTCCTGGCCTTGTGGGACCGAATGGTCTAGTCAAGCAGGATGGTTGCAGTGTCCACCATCTCCGTATGGCGCCACGTCGGCTCCACCCGTCATCGTGGGCGGATGCTCGACACCACCACCGCCGAACGCTGGATGCGGGCCGCCCTGGAGGAGGCCGCGGCCGCCGTCGACCACGGCGACGTCCCGGTCGGCGCGCTCGTCCTGGCCCCCGACGGCACCGAGCTGGGCCGCGGCCGCAACCGCCGCGAGCAGCTCGCCGACCCGACCGCCCACGCCGAGCTGGAGGCCCTCCGGGCCGCCGCCGCGACCCTCGGCGGCTGGCGCCTTGACGGCTGCACCCTGGTCGTCACCCTCGAGCCCTGCCCCATGTGCGCCGGCGCCCTGGTCCAGTCCCGCGTCGCCCGCCTCGTCTTCGGCGCCGACGACCCCAAGGCCGGCGCCGTCACCTCCCTGTTCGACCTCGTCCGCGACCCCCGCCTCCCCCACCGGGTCGAGGTCCACCGGGGGATCCTGGCCGACGACTGCGCCGCCCTGCTGCGCTCGTTCTTCACCCCCCGCCGCTATACTCCTCCACGGCAAGGTGCCAGAGTGGACGAATGGGGCGGTCTCGAAAACCGTTGATGTCGCAAGGCATCCATGGGTTCGAATCCCATCCTTGCCGCCACCGGAGGGGTGGAGATGGCGACAACGGACCAGGGCACTGACTTCGACTACACGGGCCTGCATGCGTTCGTGTTCATCGACGGCGTCGATCCAGGCCGCAACGTCGCGGACGTCATCGAGGACCTCGGCGGCGCCGAGGGCCGCGAGTTCCCCAACGGGCGGGTGATGTTCGCCTCGGTGCTCGTCGGGGCCCACAAGGGCTTCGCGCACGTCCGCGCCGACGCCGGGGACCTGGCGGCGTTGCAGCGGCTCATCTACCAGGACCTGTGGGCGGAAGGCGTGCGCTGCGAGCATGCCGTCGAGGGCCCCGTCTACATGCCCCAGGGCGCCAACGCGCTGCCGAAGGGGCCCAAGCGCAGGAGCCCGCCGTTCTGCGCCCTGGTGCGGGTGCGCACCGACGACGACCCGATCGCGGTCATGAACGAGATCGCCCGCCGGTTCGGGGACGCGGACCCGTTCCAGGGCGCGTCGGTCACCTTCGGGTCGGCCGACCTGCTGGTCGAGCTGGCCGGCGACAGCCTCGACGCGGTGCGCGGCCCCGTCCTGGACGTTCTCAGGGGCACGCCGGGCGTCGTCTGGACCAGGACGTCGTTCGCCTACTCCGAGCCCTGGCGAGCTCGGCCGTAGGCGCGCCGTGGCCAGCGGCGAGCGCAAGCTGGTCGTGCTGCTGTTCGCGGACCTCTCCGGCTTCACCGCGCTCGCGTCCTCGCTGGACCCCGAGGAGGTCTACGCCTTCGTCCGGCCGGGCCTGGACGCGATGCGGCGGATCGTCGAGGAGCACGGCGGGTCCGTCCCGCACGTGATGGGTGACGGGTTCATGGCGGTGTTCGGCGTCCCCAGCGCCCACGAGGACGACGCCGAGCGGGCCGTCCGGGCCGGGCTGGCCGTCCGCGACCACGCCCGGACGCTGGCCCAGGGCCGTGCCGGCATCCGCTTCCCCGACGTCCACGCGGGCGTCAACTCGGGCGAGGTCATGGTCGCCCCCTCGAGCGAGTCGGGCGGGTTCTCCATCCTCGGCGACCCGGTCAACGTGGCCTCGCGGCTGGCCGACCTGGCTCCGCCGGGGGTGGTCCTGGTCGCCGAGCAGACCAAGCGCCGCACCGAGCACGCCATCCGGTACGGGCCCGGTCGCGGCTACCGGGCCAAGGGCAAGCCCAGGCCGGTCGTGGCCTTCGAGGCCATCGAGGCCCGCTCGACCCTGCCCGCCGGGCGGGCCACCCCGGCGTTCGCCGGCGGCTTCGTCAACCGGGAGCGGGAGCTGGAGGCGCTCGAGCGGGCGCTGGCCGCGACCCTGCGCGAGCGCCGCTCCAACCTCCTGGTCGTGACCGCCGAGCCGGGGGCCGGCAAGACCCGGCTGGCCACCGAGTTCGCCCGGCGGCGACCCGACGCCATCCTCCTCACCGGGCGCTGCACGCCCTACGGCGAGCGGCTGCCGCTGTCGCCGATCGCCGGCGCGGTGCAGGACATGATCGGCCTGGCCGTCGACGCCCCGAGGGCCGTCGCCGACCGGGAGGTGCGGCGGCTGGCCGACCGCGTCGCCGGGCCTCGCCGGGCCCGCGACCTCGTGCGCGGCCTCAAGCTGCTGCTGGGCACGGCCGACCCGCACGGGGTGCGGGACCCGAGCGGGGCCGTCGGGGAGGCGATGCTGGCCGCCAGGGCCGTGGTCGAGGGCCTGGCCCGCGAAGGACCGGTCATCGCGGTCGTCGACGACCTCCACTGGGCCGACACCCAGCTGCTCGAGCTGCTGCGCACGACCACCGCCGACCCCTGGTCGGGGCCGGTGCTGCTGCTCGGCCTCTCCCGCCCGGACGCGCTGGAGGCCGCGGCCTCGCTGCCCACCCTCGAGCTGGGCGCGCTCGCAGAGCAGCAGCTGCGGGAGCTCGGCGAGCTGGCCCTCGGCCCGGGAGCGCCGGCCCAGGTCCTGGACCGGGTCGCCGCCCGCGCCTCCGGGAACCCGCTGTTCCTGGAGGAGAGCCTGAGCATGCTGGTCGAGTCCGGCGCGCTCGTCCAGCGGGCCGGCGGATGGGTGGTGGCCGACCCCGGGCTCCTGGAGCGGGTGCCGGCCACCATCCGCACCCTCATCGCGGCCCGCCTCGACGGCCTCCCGCCGGGCGAGAAGCGGGTGCTCCAGGACGCCGCCGTGTGCGGCGAGGCCGCCTGGGACCGGCTGCTCGAGGCCATGTCGGGGAGGGTCGACGTGCGGGCGGCCCTCAAACGCCTGGTGCAGCGGGCCCTGCTCCAGCAGCGGCCGGACTCGGCGGTGCCCGGGGCCGAGGAGTACCGGTTCCGGCACGTGCTCATCCGGGAGGTGGCCTATGAGTCGATCCCCCGGCGGGACCGGTCCGACCTGCACCTCCAGGTGGCGACCTGGCTGCAGGCGGCGGCCGTGGCCGAGGAGCCCGTGGCCGAGCTGGCCCACCACTACGAGCAGGCCTGGCGACTGAGCCGCTCCGGCGCCGCCGAGGCCGGCGACCGGGAGCTGGCCGGCCTGGCCGCCCGGTACCTGGGCCGCTGGGCCGACCGGACGCTCACCTACCAGGCCCGGCTGGCCGAGTCGCTGTACCGCCGGGCCGTCCAGGCCGCCGAGGCGTCCACCGGGGAGGAGCCCCGGCTGGTCATCGGCCTGTCGCTCGGGCGGGCCGAGTGCCTCATCGAGCTCGGCCGGCACGAGGAGGCGGTCGCGCCGGCCAACGCGGCCCGGGACCGGGCCCGGGGCGCGGGCGACGAGCACCTCGAGGCGCGGGCGCTGCTCGCCCTCGGGCGCATCGAGTCCGACGTCGGCGACGAGGAGGTGGCAAGGCGCCTGTTCACCCAGGCCCTGTCGTCGTTCGAGGCGGTCGGGGACCTGGGTGGGCAGGGATGGGCCAAGCACCGGCTCTCCGAGGTCTGGGGCCGGGCCGACTACGCGGCCGAGATCCGGCACCTCCGCGAGGCCTACGAGCTGTTCGACCGGGCCGGTGACCGCTGGGGCAGGGCGGTCGCCGCCCAGGACCTGGCCTACATGCTGACCACCGTCGGCGGCGAGGAGTTCCACCGCTGGTACCGGCAGGCGCGCCGCCTGGTCGAGGGCGAGAGTGATCTGCGATCGCGGGCGGCCCTCCTGCGGACCTGGGGGTACTTCAGCTACTACCGCGGGGAGCACAGCGAGGCGATCCGGGCCATGCGCGAGGCCCGGCCGATCGCGGTCGAGGCGGGCGACCGGTACGCCGAGGCGGACACGTTCCTGATCGAGGCGATGGCGGCGTCCCTGGCCGCGTCCCCCGAGGATGCCGGCCGGCTCGCCGGCGAGGTGGTCCGCCTCGGCCGGTCGATCGGCTCGTCGCGGATCTCCGGGCTGGGTCTGGCCGCCAGCGCCCGCGCCTGCCTCCGTCAGGGGGACCCGTCGCGGGCCGGCCGGCAGTTGTCCGCGGCCCGCCGCACGCTGCTCACGGGCGGATCCCGCAACGAGATGCCGGAGGTCGACTTCGTCGACGCCGGGATCCGCCTGGAGCGCGGCAGCTGGCGACGGGTGGCGGGCCCGGCCGGGCGCGGAGCCGACGGCGCCCGCGACAGCGGCTGGGTGCTGTACGAGTCGATGGGCCCGATGCTCGTCGGCCGGGCCCTGCTGGGCGCCGGCCGCCCGGACGAGGCCGCGGCCGAGCTGGAGCGGGCCCTGGCTTCGGCCACGGCCACCGGCGCGACCGGCACGGCCGCCCTGGCCGACGCGGC
>DATABK010000663.1:0-3646 GCA_036259695.1 Actinomycetes bacterium
TTCGAACAGCTCGACCTCGGCCGGGGTCCGGCAGGGGGCCACCTCCAGGCCGGCGACGACCGGGCCGGGGGCGAACGGGGCCGGCGGGCGCAGCATCCAGGGTTCGCGGGCCTGGAGGACGAAGCCGAAGGGGCCGAGGTCCTCGGCGCCGCCGGCGTCGCGGACGGCCAGCTCGGTCCGCAGGCCCGCGACGGCGCCGGCGAGCGCGGCCGCCGGGACCCCGGCCCGGAGGGACAGGGCGGCGAGGAACACCGGGGTGGTGGGCCGGGTGCGCCGGGCCACCTGGTCCCGCTCGACCCAGTCGACGCCGAGCGCGGCCAGGCCGAGGCGGTGCCACACCGACTCGCCACGGGCCGCGAGGGCGACGGGGTCCACAGGGCGGCTACTCGGTGCCGAACAGGTGGCGGAGGTCGACCCGGGTGGTCGAGGTCCAGTCGGGGGTGATCCGGGTGGAGCCGAGGCGTAGCGCCCTGGCCCCCTCGGAGACGGCCGAGATCATGCGCAGGCTGCCGTCCTCGGCCAGCTCGAGGTAGCCGATGCCGACGCAGGAGCCCTTGCCGTCCTCCATGCCGACCAGCAGCCCGGCCAGGCTGGCCAGGTCGGCGTCGGGAGGCAGCGACGGCAGGAACACCGTCGGCTTGACCCGCCAGCGGTGGAGGTTGCCGGAGAAGTAGGCGGCGAAGCGGGCCCGGCGGGTCTCGGAGCGCTCGTCGGCGGTGGTTGGGCGGGCCTCGGGGTGGACCGGGTAGGCCTCGACCCGGGCCGGGGTGAAGCGGCGGGCGATGCCGAGCAGCGGCTCCAGCTCCTCGCCGCGCTCGAACCCGATCACGTACTCGGGCCGGCTGACCTCCATCTTGTGGTACTTGAGGATCTGGCCGTAGACGCCGCTGATCAGGCTGGAGGTGTCGACAACGACCAGCTCGGCCCCGGCCCGGCGGGCCACGTTCATCAGTTTGGCCGTGCCCGCGATCAGGGGCAGGAGGTGGAACTGGGCCGACACCCAGCCGACGAAGTACAGGCCGTCGGCCAGGGCGAGCTCGTCGTTTTCGAGGTGCTTGGCCTCGAGCACGTGCTTGAGGCCGATGGTGGTGGGCGGCCCGACCGTGGTCCGGCCGACGTCGGTGTCGAGGTAGGCGGCGGGGATGCCGCGCTCGACCGCCCCGGCCAGCAGCGCCCTGGCGAAGGTGGTCTTGCCCGAGTCCATCGACCCCAGCAGCAGGACCGTGCCGGGGTCGTCGAGCACCTGCTCGATCAGGCGCGCGTAGCGGTCGGTCACGGGAGGATCCTGGCCAGGAGGTAGTCGGCCAGCGGGTCGTAGGCCGAGGGGGTCGGGCGGACGTTGTCGTCCATGCCCAGCACGATCGCGGCGCGGCCCTCGGCCTTGGCCATGGGCAGGGCCGGGTCGTTGATGTCGGCCACCGCGACCACGTCGATGCCCCGTTCGGCGGCCGCCCCGGCCCAGCCGTGGTCGCCGACGACCAGGTCGACCTCGGTGGCCTGCTCCAGCACCAGCTCCATGGGGTGGGCCTCGTGGGTGTGGTAGAGGTTGGCCCCCGAGGCCAGCACGGCCACCCAGCCGCTGTAGATGATGCGCCGCCGGTGCTCGTGGAACTGGAAGGCGAGGCCGTCGCCGGGCCGCGACACCTTGGCCCCGGCCTCCCGGACGGCCACGGCGATCTGCTGGTACAGGCCGAGCATGCCGGTCGGATGGCCGGTGGCGAACAGGATGTGCTCGCCGGCCGAGGCCGCCCTGGCCAGGCGCCCGGCGGCCCGGTCGATCTCGTCCAGCAGGGGCCCGGGCTCGATCCAGGTGGGGCCGTCGCCGGGCTCCCCCGGGGTGTGGGTCCAGCCGAACTGGCGGGTGACCTCGGCCAGGACCTCGTCCTGGGTGTAGCGGTGCATGCCCGACAGCCCGAAGCAGTGGTCGGGGTCGCCGGCGGCGACCAGGCCGGCCTTGCGGAGGACGTCCCAGACGGGGGTCCGCACCGACCCCGCGATCCGGGCCGTCACCAGGTGGCGGCCGAGCTCGTCGCGGGAGGGGAGGTCGGGCATGCTGGCGCTCCGGTCGGTCGTGGGTCGGCCTCCCATGGTAGCGAACGCCGGGCCTGGACCTGACCGAGCTCAGGCGGTCAAACCGTGCAGGGGGAACAGGTTGCTCCTGGCCACCTCGATGGTGCGGCCGAGCTCGGCCTCGACCCGGGAGCGGTGCTCGCTGCGCAGGGCGACCACCTCGTCGGCCATGTCCGGCCCGATCAGGGCGCCGAACCGGTCGGCCGCCTCGTCCAGGTAGGCCTCGGGGAGCTGGGTCGGCAGCTCGGCCCCGACCATCTCGGCCAGGTAGGTGCACCAGGCCCGAGGGACCACCGCCGCCCACTGGTAGCCGCCACCGCCGGTGGCCAGCCAGCGCCCCTCGGTCACGGTGTGGGCCAGGTCGTGGATGCGGCCGGCCAGCTGCCGGTAGGCGTTGACGGTCAGGCCGAGGTGGGCCAGCGGGTCGCTGTAGTGGGTGTCGCAGCCCAGCTGGCTGACCAGGATCTCGGGCTGGAAGGCCCTGACCAGGGCCGGGACGACCGCGTCGAAGGCGGCCAGGTACAGGTCGTCGGTGGTCGAGGGGGGCAGCGGCAGGTTGGCCACGGTGCCCCGGGCCGAGCCGTCGCCCACCTCGTGGGCGAAGCCGGTGCCGGGGAACAGGTAGCGGCCCGACTCGTGCAGCGACAGGGTCAGGACCCGGGGCTCGCCGGCGAAGATGGCCTCCACCCCGTCGCCGTGGTGGACGTCGACGTCCAGGTAGGCGATCCGCTCGGCCCCCTGGTCGAGCAGCCAGGCGATCGCCACCGCGGGGTCGTTGTAGACGCAGAACCCGCTGGCCCGGTCGGGCATGGCGTGGTGGAGGCCGCCGGCCGGGGAGAACGCGTGCAGGGCGGTCCCGGAGCGGATGGCCTCGGCCGCGGCCACCGTGGCCCCGCAGACCCGCATCGCGGCCTCGTGCATCCCGGGGAACGGCGGGTTGTCGCCCGGCCCGAACCCGAACCGGGGGTCCGCCCGCCCACGCTCGGCCGCCTTGACCGCGGCCAGGTAGTCCAGCTCGTGCACCCGGGTCAGGTCGGTCCCCGACACCGCCGCCGGACCGGCCACCCGGACCTGCTCCAGCAGCCCGCACGACCGGGCCAGGGCCATGGTCAGCTGGACCCTGGCCGGCCGCAGCGGGTGCTGAGGCCCGAAGTCGTAGGCGGCCAGGGCCTCGTCCCACACGACCGTCACCGGTCCCGCCATCCACCTGCTCCCTCCGTCAACGCGGTTCAGGATAGACTTCCGCGTCTCGCCGGGCAGTTCCGGGCCCGGGGCGGAAGGCGGCTCGGATGCACCTGCCGGTTGGTCCCAACCGAGTTCCGGGCGCGTCCCGGTGGGGGTCCCCGGACCACTCCGGCCGCGCCGGGCCGGCGGACCGCGCCCGTCTCGACCAGTTCCGGCGGCACCGCGACCTCCAGCCCGAGGACGGGCCCGCCTATGGCGCCGCCCGCCTGGCCGCGCTGGCCGCCGTCTGGGAGACCGGGCGTCGCGAGCCCGGCCCCGTCTGGCGGCCACTGGGCCCGTTCGCGATCCCCCACGGGCGCACGGCCGGGTCCGGGCCGGGGAGCCGGCCCCG
>DATABK010000664.1:0-1679 GCA_036259695.1 Actinomycetes bacterium
CACCGGGGCCGCCACGCGCGCCGCCACCAGGGCCGCCACGCGCGCCGCCACCGGGACCACCACGGCCACCACCGGCCGGACGGGCAGGCCGGGGCGGCATCATGCCCGGGTTCGGGCGAGGCGGCATCGAGCCGGGCGACGGCCGGGGGCCGCCTGCCGGCGTGGCACCGCCACCGCCGCCACCGGGACGCGGGCCGGGCGCGGGCCGGTTCTCACCGGGCCGTGCGGCACGGTCGCCACCCGGGGCGCCCTGGCCACCCGGCCGGGGACCGGGCGTCGGCCGTGCGGGCGGCGCACCGGCGCCGACACCGAACGGGTTGTTGCCCACCCGAGGCGCACGCGGGCCCGGCTTGGGCGACTGCGGCTTGGGCGGCACGACCTGGCCACCGCCCTGGTTGCCACCACCCTGGTTGCCGCCGGGCTGGTTGTTCTGGGCGGCAGCGGGCTGTTGCTGCTGCGCGGGCGCCGGCTTCGGGCCGGGCCTCGGCCCAGGGCGAACGGCCTCGGAGGGCGCCTTCGCCGCGGCGGGAGCCGGGGCGGCCGGGGCCGGAGCTGGTGCCGGCGGCTTGGGCGCGGCCGGACCGGGCTTGGCCGCCGGCTTCGGGACAACGGTCTGTGCCACCGGTTCGGTGACCTCCGGCTTGCTGGGCCTCGGCGCCGGCTTGGGCTGCGCTGGGGTTGGGGTGGATGTCTTACGAGCGGAGTCGGACTTCGCCGCTCCGCCTGCCTTGGGGTACGCGTCCCGCAACCTGCGGGCCACCGGGGCCTCCACGGTGGAGGACGCGGATTTCACGAACTCGCCAAGCTCCTTGAGCTTCGCGAGGACGTCCTTGCTGGTAACGCCGAGCTCTTTCGCGAGCTCGTGTACTCGGGCCTTGCCTGCCACTGCTCTCCTCGTCCGAGTGAGGCCGGCGGCACTAGACCCGCGCGACCTCGTCCTATCGTCTGGCGTTCATGGCTTCAGCTTCACGGCTGACTCATGACGGGTCGACCTGCTTTCGTTCGTCCAGCCCGGTCCGGGAATGTCCCGTGCCGGTCGTGCGGTGAACCAGCGCCTCCAGCTGGGCCCGGAGGCGGCCGGTGTCGAGCGGTTGGGTGACGCGCAACGCTCTCACGAACGCGCGCCGCCGCTCGGCCTTGCTCAGACAACCGAGATCGGGATGCACCCACGCCCCGCGACCCGGAAGTGATCTTCGCAGATCGAGGGCGAGTTCCCCATCCGAAATCACGACGCGGAGCAACTCACCGGCCAACGCCCTGGTCCGGCAGCCGACACAGGTACGCACCGGGCCGTTGGCCGGTGCGGACGCGTGCGAGATCGCCGGTCCAGATCGATGAACCACTGATGAGTCTATCCCGTCCGTGTCAGTCAGCCGAACCCGATGCCGGTGCGACCTGCCCCACGTCCTTCGACGGCGTGTCGTCCGGGTCCCCGGCGGCGTCGCTGCGGATGTCGATGCGCCAGCCGGTCAGACGTGCGGCGAGGCGGGCGTTCTGGCCCTCCTTGCCGATCGCCAGCGACAGCTGGAAGTCCGGCACGATGACTCGAGCGGTCTTCGCCCGTTCGTCGACCACGCGGACGGAGATCACCTTGGCGGGCGACAGCGCGTTGCCGACGAAGGTGGCCGGATCGTCCGAGTGGTCGATGATGTCGATCTTCTCCCCGAGCAGCTCGCTCA
>DATABK010000665.1:0-1960 GCA_036259695.1 Actinomycetes bacterium
TGCGGCGCAGGGTCTCGGGGTGCAGGTCGGCCGCGAACCCGGCCGGGGTCGGCTCGGCCACGGTCAGGCAGCAGCCGTTGACCGCCACCGACTCGCCCAGGCCCAGCTCCCCGGCCGGCCAGGGTGCTGGACCGGACCCCGGTGGGCGAGGGGGAGGAGGTCCGCATCGAGCTGCCACCCGGCCTGGAACGCTATCTGGTCGAGAAGGGGTCGGTCGCGGTCGACGGGGTCAGCCTGACCGTGGCCGGGGTCGGGCCCGGCTGGTTCGCGGTCGCCCTGGTGCCCCACACCCTGAGGGTCACCACCCTGGGCGACCGCCGCCCCGGCGACCCGGTGCAGCTGGAGGTCGACGTGGTCGCCAAGTACGTCGAGCGGCTGGTCGCCCCCTTCACCGACCGGGCGGGTTCCCGGTGACCGCCTTCGCCGGCGTCGAGGACGCGGTCGCCGCCCTGGCCGCCGGGGGCATGGTCGTGGTCGTCGACGACGCCGACCGCGAGAACGAGGGCGACCTCATCATGACCGCCGAGGCGGCCACCCCGGAGACGATCGGGTTCTTCGTCCGCCACACCTCCGGGGTGATCTGCACCCCGATGCTCGGCGAGCGCCTCGACGAGCTGGACCTGCCCCTGATGGTCACGGCCAACACCGCCCCCTACCGGACCGCCTTCACCGTCTCGGTCGACGCCCGCGCCGGCACCACCACCGGCATCTCGGCCGCCGACCGGGCCACCACCATCCGGGCCCTGATCGACCCCGCGACCAGGCCCACCGACCTGGTCCGGCCCGGCCACATCTTCCCCCTCCGCTACCGCGAGGGCGGGGTCCTGAAGCGGGCCGGCCACACCGAGGCCGCCGTCGACCTGGCCCGGATGGCCGGCGCCTACCCGGCGGCGGTGCTCTGCGAGATCGTCGACGACAGCGGCCAGATGGCCCGCCTGCCCCAGCTGGAGCGCTTCGCCGCCGACCACGGGCTGCCCCTCATCTCCATCGCCGACCTGATCCGCTCCCGGCGCCAGCACGAGAAGCTGGTCAAGCGGGTCGCCGAGGCCCGCATCCCGACCCGCTGGGGCGACTTCACCGCCTACGCCTACGAGTCGCTGCTCGACGGCGAGCAGCACCTGGCCCTGGTCAAGGGGGCGGTCCAGGGCGAGGCGAACGTGCTCGTCCGCGTCCACTCCGAGTGCCTGACCGGCGACGCCCTGGGGAGCCTGCGCTGCGACTGCGGCCCCCAGCTGGAGGACGCCCTGGCCCGCATCGCCGCCGAGGGCCTCGGGGTGCTGGTCTACCTGCGCGGCCACGAGGGCCGCGGCATCGGCCTCGGCCACAAGCTGCGCGCCTACAGCCTCCAGGAGCAGGGCCGCGACACCGTCGACGCCAACCTCGACCTCGGCCTGCCGGTGGACGGGCGCGAGTACGGGATCGGCTCCCAGATCCTGGTCGACCTCGGGGTCACGACCATGCGCCTGCTCACCAACAACCCGGCCAAGTACGGCGGCCTGGACGGCTTCGGCCTCCAGATCGTCGAGCGGGTCCCCCTCCAGACCCGCCCCAACCCCGAGAACCTCCGCTATCTCAGGACCAAGCGTGAGCGCATGGGCCACCTGCTGGAGCTGGAGGGGGGGTTCGGGGGGGGAAGCGAAGCGGACCCCCCCGATGGGTCAAGGACAACCGGTTAGGAGGAATCACATGGGTCGCACCTATACGGGTTCGCTTGACGGCCGCGGCCGGCGGATCGCCGTCGCCGCCAGCCGCTTCAACCGGCTGGTCACCGACCCGCTGGTCGCCGGGGCGGTGGAGGAGCTGCGCCGCCACGGGGTGGCCGAGGCCGACATCGACCTGGCCTGGGTCCCGGGCGCGTTCGAGCTGCCCCTGGCCGCCGAGCGGCTGGCCGCCAGCGGCCAGTACGCCGCCGTGGTCGCCATCGGCGCCGTCGTCCGCGGGGCCACCCCGCACTTCGACC
>DATABK010000666.1:0-2704 GCA_036259695.1 Actinomycetes bacterium
GACACCGAGGGTGACAATCTCACCTTCACCCGACGGCAGCCGGCAACAGTCGCGCCCGCCTAGCCCGCCGGGCGGCGGGCGCGCCGGAGCCCCTACCCGCGGGCGTGCCGGACCCCGACCCGCGGGTGCCCGGGAACCCCACCCGCGGGTGCCCGGAAACCCCACCCGCGGGCACGCCGGAACCCCAGCCGCTGCAATTGGGGCCCCTTCCGGGAGGGTAGCCCACTGGCGGGTGGGGTGCTGGCGGCTGTCCACAGGCCTGGCCACAGCCCTGTCCACAGGCCTGGCCACAGCCCCTACACTGGACATATGCGCCGACCGCCGCCCGGGTACCGCCGGGGTGTCCGCCCGCTCTATCCGGGCGTCTTCAAGATGCTCATCTACGGGTTCATTCTCTGGGGCCTGTCCCTGCTCGGGATCGAGCTGCCGTTCGAGCTGCCCCGGCTGCTCTTCGTCGTGCTTCAGGTGCTGGTCATCTGGCTGCTGTGGAAGGGTGTCAAGGCGGCCCGGCGCGCCCCCAGCAACCACGTGCGGCTGTTCAGCGCCCAGGAGAACTGGGTCAACGCCTTCGCCCTCCAGGCCCTGATCCTGTTCCTCTGGTAGCGGCCCGGGCCCGGACCAGCCCGTGGGGGAGGGCGGCCAGCAGCCGGGGAGTGATCCTGGCCTGGCCGAGGCCGAGCTCGACCAGGGCGTCGAACAGCCGCTGGGAGCCGGCGGCGGCGCCGAGGCCGGCCTCGGCCAGGGCCGGGGCGTGGATCGCCCTGGCCAGGACCGAGGCGTGGCGGAGGTGGCGCCCGAGGGCCTTGGCGAGCAGCCGCCGGTAGGCGGCCAGGGCGTCGTTGGGCTCGGTCATGGCGGCCCGGGCGGCCAGCCGGCCTGAGGCCAGGGCGTAGTAGATGCCCTCGCCCGACAGCGGGTTGACCAGCGACGCGGCGTCGCCGGCGAGCAGGACCCGGGCCCGGCCGGGCGGCGGCCGGAACGACGAGAACGGCAGGTGGTGGGCGCGCAGGCTGGCCGGGTCGGGGTCGGCCTCGGGGAGCAGGTCGTGGAGGCGCCGGTGGAGCTCGGCCCGGTCGCCGTGGAAGCGGCTGCGCAGCAGCCCGTAGCCGACGTTGGCCACCCCGGTGCCGGTCGGGAACGACCACACGTAGGCCGGCCAGCCGTCGGCCACCCAGGCGATCAGCTGCTCGGGGCGGCCGGCCGGGGCGGGGGCGTAGCCGCGGACGGCGATGGCCAGGGCCCGGTCCGGGTTGGAGGCCAGCCCCAGCAGCCGGCGGACGGTCGAGTTGGCCCCGTCGGCGCCGACGACCACCCGGGCGGCCAGCCCGCCATTGACCATCACCAGCCCGTCCTGCTGCTCGAGGTGGCGCACGCTGGCCCGGAGCAGCTGGGCCCCGGCGGCGGTGGCCGCCTCGACCAGGCGGGCGTCCAGCACCGACCTCGGGATCACGTAGTTGGGCCGGGCCGGGTCGCCGGCCACCTCCAGGCCGCGGGGCGAGCGCAGCCGCAGCCCCCGGATCGGCGGGTAGCCGTCCAGGACCCCGGCGGCGCCGAGCGCCTCCAGCTCGTCGACGGCGTGGGGCCCGAGCCCGTCGCCGCACGCCTTGTCCCTCGGGAACGCCGCCTTGTCGACCAGGGCCACCGAGGCTCCCGGGCGAAGGCGCCTGGCCTCGAGGGCGGCCGCGGCCCCGGCCGGACCGGCGCCGACCACCACCAGGTCGAAGCGTGTCCTGGTCAGGTCAGGAGGCGTCGGCGGCCGCCACCCTGGTGGCCGGTTGGCCGCAGCGGCAGTCCCAGACCTCGGGCACCTCGGCGTCGGCCGCGAACGGCACCGACATCACGTGCTCCCTGGTGCACAGGTAGGTGACGACCTGCCGGGGCGCATACGCGCTCGAGGGCGCCTGCAGCCGGTCGAACTCCGCCGGTAGCGGCGGCCGGCCGTCGTCCATCACGACTCCTCCTCGCTCTGCTGGAACCTAGTATGGCGCAGCGCCGTGCACTGCTGTCAATCGGATCAACCCGGTTAGACCGGGGCCACCTCCGAGGTGCAGAAGGCGCACCGCCGGGCGTCGATCGGGATCTCGGAGATGCACTGCGGGCACTTGCGGGTGCTGGGGTCGGGGGACTCGCGGCGGTTGGCCAGCTCCGTCAGCCGGTTGATGGGCTTGACGACGAAGAAGAAGACCACGATGGCGATCGTGATGAAGGCGATCAGCACGTTCAGGAAGTGGCCGTAGCGGAAGGTCGAGCCGTTGATCGTGAACGTGAGGGCGTTGAAATCGGGTTGACCGAAGATGGCCGCGACCAGTGGGGTGAGCAGGTCGGCGACGGCGGCCTGGACGACCGCGGCGAACGCGGCCCCGATGACGATCCCGACGGCCAGGTCGACGACGTTGCCTCGAAGCAGGAACTGCTTGAACTCGGTGCCCCAGGAACGCATGCGGGCGGACCTCCTCCAGTTCGGCGGCGTAACCCTCCTCGGCCGCGCATGGTAACCGACGGCAACGGGTAGGATCGGGGCCATGCGTTCCCGTTTGGCCATGTTCGCGATGCTGGCCGTCCTGGTCCTGGCGGTCGCCGCCTGCGCCGGCGACCCGCCGTCGGGCCAGGGGGCCGGCGGCCCGGCCACCACCGCGGCCGGGCCCGAGCCGACCACCGCCCCGCCGGCCACCCCCAAGGCGACCCCGGAGACGACCCGGCCGGC
>DATABK010000667.1:0-5894 GCA_036259695.1 Actinomycetes bacterium
CGATCGTGTTGTAGACGAGGTACACCAGCGCGAACGAGCCGTCGACGGTCGTGGTCGCGAAGTCGCCGATCGTCACGCCGACGCGCTCGGCACCGGGCTTGCCTCGCAGCCGCGCGACCATCGGTTCGGAGATGTCGATGCCGTGGACGGGCACGCCGCGCTGCGCGAGCGGGACGGCGATCCGCCCGGTCCCGATGCCCAGCCGGGCCCGGCCTTCCGAGAGCACGTCCAGGGTGGTCACGGTCTTGGCCAGCAGCCCCGGGTAGCGGTACATCACGCCGGTGACGTGCACCCCGAGGGTGACCCGCTCGGTCATGGCCGCGACATAGCCGAGGGTGGTGTACCCCTCCAGCATCGGCTCGGCGGCCGACCCGGAGTGGTCCATCTGGAAGAAGTGGTCCATGACGGTGAACGTGGAGAACCCGGCCTGGTCGACGACCTTGGCGGTCTCGGCCAGGGTGGGGGCGATCGCGGCCGGGTCGGCCGGCGTCGAGTAGTTCCAGTAGTGGAGACCGAGCTTCACGGCGGGCCCTTCCCTTCGGCGACGCAAGGCAGCCAGCGTCGCAGATGTTCCCCGAACATGGGAGGCGTTGTCGTGACCCCTTCGGCCAGGGCCCGGGCGCTGTTGGCGCCTGGGGGAAACTCGCTCGCCAGGCCGGCCACCGGCTTGAGAGGGTGTGGCCATGCCTGAGAACCACTTCGGCGAGCCGGTGGCGGCCCGGTACGACGAGTCGTCGGCCGACATGTTCGAGCCCGCGGTCGTCGACCCCGTCGTCGACTTCCTGGCCGGCCTGGCCGGGGACGGGGCCGCGCTCGAGCTCGGCATCGGCACGGGCCGGATCGCCCTCCCGCTCAGCCGGCGGGGCGTTCGGGTGCACGGGATCGACCTGTCGGAGGCGATGGTCGCGAGGCTGCGGGCCAAGCCCGGGGCCGAGCCGATCGGGGTGACCATCGGCGACTTCGCGACCACGACCGTCGACGGCCGGTTCTCGGTCGCCTACCTCGTCTTCAACACCATCCAGAACCTGACGTCCCAGGAAGAGCAGGTCGCCTGCTTCCAGAACGTGGCCGCCCACCTCGAGCCGGGCGGCTGCTTCGTCATCGAGACCGGAGTCCCCAACCTCAGGCGGCTCCCGCCGGGCGAGACCGTCCGGGCCTTCGCCGTGACCCCCGCCTATCTCGGCTTCGACGAGTTCGACGTCGCGGCCCAGGGCCTGATCTCCCACCACTACACGCTCGCCGACGGCACGTTCGAGCTCAACTCGGTGCCGTTCCGCTACGTCTGGCCGTCCGAGCTCGACCTGATGGCCCGGATCGCCGGCATGCGGCTCCGCGAGCGCTGGAGCGGCTGGCAACGCGAGCCGTTCACCAGCGACAGCACCAAGCACGTCTCGGTCTGGGAGAAGACGGCAATCAACACAAGGCCTACCTGAGGCGTCCCAGGGTCAGGTGGTCGATCGGTCGGCCGCTCCCAGCCGCGCCATGCGAGCTGGGCTCTGGTCCAGCCGGCTGGGACCTATGGCGGCCTCCGCCGGCACCACCTGGTTGCGGCCGGCCTGCTTGGCCCGGTAGAGGGCTGCATCGGCACGGGCGACGATCTGGTCGGAGGTTTCGTCGCCATGCCACAGGGCCACTCCGGCCGAGAACGTCTGTGCCAGTGGTGTCGCCACTCGCAGCCGGTCCATGATCTGGACGGCCTCGCCGAGGGTGGAGTTCGGTAGCAGGACCGCGAATTCCTCCCCACCGTAGCGGGCCAGCAGGTCGCTCGACCGCAGCAGCGACTGCCAGGCCACGGTAGAGCTTCTCAGGAGCTGATCGCCGGCCTGGTGCCCGTACTGGTCGTTGAAGCGTTTGAAGTGATCAAGGTCCAGCAGCCCCACGGCCAACGGCGTTCCTGCGCGGCGGGCGCGATCCATCTCGACCGGGAGAGCCCGGTCCCAGGCGCGGCGGTTCGCCGCGCCGGTCAGCGGGTCATGCTGGGCCAGCGTCTCCAGCTCCGCCGCCTGGTGCTCGACCTGACGGATCAGGCCGGCCATGCGCGCCACCACCAGCAGGAACAGTGCGATCGAGCCGATCCCGATGGCAGCCGCGTCGATGCCGCTGCGTTCCCAGGTCTGGGCGAGCAGCAGGAGGGGCGCGATCAGCGAGACGCCGGTGAGCAGCGACAGGCGCCGGCGGGTGAATCGGCGTGGCCGGGCGGCGGGCCGCTCGGAGAGCGCGGCCATCGAGGGGTGCAGCGCCGCTGCCCCGAACAGGACGTAGGCGAGCAGCCAGGTGATGTTGATGGCGTTGTTGGGCGTGAAGGCGTCGGCCTGGGCCAGCACCGCGAAGCCGACGTCACCGGCGAGCATGGCAACCAGCGAGCCGGCCAGCAGCCGGAAGGCGGTGTTGTGGACCCCGGCGCCGACCAGCAGCCGGGCCACCAGCGCCAGCAGCAGCACATCCGCCGCCGGGTAGGCGATCGCGATGACCCGGCCGGTCACGGTGAGGCTGCTGTCGACAGCGGCCGGCTTCATGAGGAACACCCACGACAGCAGGCCGAGTCCGGTGGCGATGATGGTGGCGTCGATCAGGCTTGCCCTGTCCCTTCCCGGGCTGCGGGCACGGATCAGCGACACCAGTCCGGCCGCCAGCGGCAGGTACCCGGCCAGATAGAACCCATCGGCGGTCGATGGGAAGGCGTCGGTGTGCCAAACCCGCTCATGCAGATCGAACAGCAGGTCACCGACGACGAACAGCAACTGGCCGGTGGCCAGCCACCACCAGGTGACGCGTGTGGATGGCCGGTTGCGCCGAACCCCGATCAGGACCGCGACCACCGCCGACAAGCCGATCGCGTCGTACCAGCCGGTATACCACCATGAGTCCGGAAGGACGACGATCGGCACCGTGGCCAGGGTCCCGATGACCAGGTGCCATCGCCAGCCGTGTCGGTTCATACCTGGTCCCATCGGCCAGGTTCGACCTGGGTTGAGGGATCGGCAGGTACGGCGGTTGCGCCTAAGCTTCACCGCTGGCCGCCCGAGATAGATCATATGGGCGAGCCAGCACGTCACACGTCGGGCGTTACCACTCGCGTGGTGGTGCTGTACGTCAGGGAGCAAGGCGGCGACGAGGCCGTGGCGGCCCTCGTGGAGCACGCCGGCGAGACGCGCAGTGTGGACGAGCTGCTCGACGAGCACGGCTGGTCGAGCTATGAGCAGAAGATCCGCCTGTTCCGGGCGGCCGTCGCCGTCCTGGGCGACCCCCTGGCCGTCCGGAAGATCGGGCAGTTCATGCTCCGGTCCCGCATCGCCCTCCCACTGCTCGTGCTGCTGCGCGCCCTGGGGTCTCCGGAGCAGGTCCTGCGCAACGTGGCCAAGGCCAACTCGCGGTTCTCGACCAACAGCACGGTGGAGACCCTCGAGGTCGGGAACGGGCATGCCGTCATCTCCTACCGCCTTCACGAGGGCTTTGTGCCCGATGTGCTGGATTGCCAGTACACCCAGGGGCTGCTGTCGCTTGTCCCCGAGGTGTTCGGGCTTCCCCCGGCCACCGTCCACCATGAGCAGTGCCAGGTCCATGGCGCGCCGGCGTGCCAGTACCAACTGAGCTGGCGGCCTCGTCACGGATGGGGCCGCCGGGTCCGGGCCGAGAACTCCCAGCTGCGGGACCAGCTGGACGCGATCACCCAGCGGTTCCAGGAGCTCCAGTCGGTGTCGGCGGACCTGGTGTCGACCGAGGACGTCTCCACCGTCCTGGCCCGCATCGCCAGCAAGGCCTCACACGCCGTGCGAGCGCCCCGGTACCTGCTCGCCGCCAGAGCAACCGACGGGTCTCCGCTCCAGGTCCACCACCAGGGCTTCACCGAGGCCGAGGCGTCCGCCCTGGGCGAGCGGCTGATCCGTGGCGAACCGCTGGACCACGTCGGCTCCTGGCTGGTCGCCGACATCGCCTCGGCCAGGTGCACCTACGGCAAGCTCGGCGCCGTCTACGCCGAGCAGGAGCCGTTCTTCCCCGAGGAGCAGCAACTGCTGATCGCCTACGCCCGGCATGCGGCCGCCGCCCTGGACGCCGCCACCGCCCTCGAGGAGGCCCGAGCCCGGCACGCCACCTCGCGGGCCCTGCTCCAGCTGGCCCAGTCCCTGGCCAACCTGGCCGCGCCCGAGGAGGTCGCCGAGCGCCTCGCCGCCGCCGTCCCCGGCGTGGTCGCCGCCGACCGCTCCAGCGTCCATCTCTGGGACGCGCTGACCCAGCGACTCTCGACCGTCGCCACCCACGGCTGGCCACCCGAGCTGGAGCCGCTGGTCGAGGTGTTCACGGTTGGTCCCAGCGACACCCCCGAGCTCGCCGACATGCTCACCGACTCCCGGCCGCGCTGCTACCGACGCGGCTCGACTGACGATCCCCTGGTGGACGACGCCCTGACCCAGTTTCATCTCGGTTCGGTGGCCGTCGTGCCGATCGTCGCCCGTGGCGAGTTCCTCGGCATCGTCACCGCGGCCACCACCGGCGGCCAGCCCCCGCTCGACTTCAACGAGGACACCGAGGCGCGCCTGGTCGGCCTGGCCAACCAGGCCGCGATCGCCCTGTCCAACGCCCGCCTCCTGGCCCAGGAGCGAGCCACCATGGCCGAGCTCCGCCGCAGCGAGGCCAAGGTCAAGCACCAGGCGGCCCACGATGCGCTGACCGGCCTCCCCAACCGGGCGCTGTTCAGCGACTCCCTCCACGCGGCGCTCCTGCGTGGCGCCGGGGTGACCGTCCTGTTCGTCGACCTGGACGACTTCAAGGCCGTCAACGACAGCTTCGGTCATGCCGTCGGCGACGACCTGCTGGCCGCCGTGTCGGCTCGGCTGGCCGCGAGCATGCGCTCAGGGGACATGGTGGCCCGCCTGGGCGGCGACGAGTTCGCCGTGCTGCTGGAGGGCGCCGACGAGTGGGTCGCCGTGCAGACCGCCGAACGGCTGATCGCCGCGCTCGGGATGCCGGTGACCCTGCCCGGGACGACCATCAACGTCCACGCCAGCGTGGGCATCGCCGTGACGCCGTCGGGATCCGGCGACGTCGGGGAGGTGCTGCGCAACGCCGACGTCGCCATGTACGCGGCCAAGGAAGCCGGCAAGGGCCGCTACGCCGTCTTCGAGCCCGGCATGCACACGCGAGCGCTCGACCTCATCGAGCGGGAGCACGACCTGCGCGAGGCGATCGACCGGGACCAGTTCGTCCTCCGCTACCAGCCGGTCGTGGAGCTGGCCAGCGGCCGGCTGATCGGGGTGGAGGCGCTGGCCCGCTGGCAGCACCCCACCCGCGGCCTGCTCCCGCCCAGCGAGTTTATCCAGCTGGCCGAGACCACCGGCCTGGTCGTCGCCCTGGGACGGTCCATCCTCGACAAGGCCTGCGCGCAGGCGACGCAGTGGCGGGGCGGCGACGGCCTGCGCCTGGGCGTCAACCTCTCGGCCCGGCAGCTGGCCGACCCCCACCTGACCGACCAGGTCGCCGCGACCCTGTCGGCGACCGGGCTGCCGGCCGAGCGGCTGGTGCTCGAGATCACCGAGACGGCCCTGCTCAACAGCGCCCCCGACCGGGTGCTGAGCGGGCTGCGGGAGCTGGGGGTCCGCATCGCGCTGGACGACTTCGGCACCGGATACTCCTCCCTCGAGCACCTGCGGCGCTTCCCGGTGGACTCCATCAAGATCGACAAGGTGTTCATCGACCGCATCACCGGCGGGCTGCGGGAGTCGGCCCTGGCCCGGGCGATCGTGCAGCTCGGGCAGACCATGGGCCTGGCCACGGTGGCCGAGGGCATCGAGACCGCCCACCAGGCCGCGGTCCTGCGCGAGATGGGCTGCGGGTACGGCCAGGGCTACTGGTTCGCCAAGCCGATGAGCAGCAGCGCCCTGGAGCGGCTGCTGCTC
>DATABK010000668.1:0-2472 GCA_036259695.1 Actinomycetes bacterium
GTGCTGACCTGCTGCTATGAAGAACCATGCTGGCACCGACGCTGGCACGGAAACGTCATTGGCGACATCGTGGAATGTGCTCATAACGCGGCTGTTGCCCATCCTTCTATTGGCGTAAGCAGTGCCTTTGCTGGCGATGCAGCTATTAGCTGAATAATTTCAGTCTTCAAAACCGGTGTGAGCAGCGACCCTGCTCAGGCGGGTTCGATTCCCGTCCGCCTCCGCGAAGAGGATCGCCTGCCCCGCCACATGGCCCCGATCGCCGCCCTCGTCGTGGCGCGAGGTGAAGTCTGCGTACTCCTGGTCCCCGCTGCCGGCCCCTGCGCAGGACGGTGATGCTGAGGAGCAACCCCCTCCCTCGGTATCCGTCGGCCGTACCGGGTCATCCCCCCAGCACGCCACCATCTTGGGGACACGCTGAGGCTACGGGTGGACCAGGATCTTGACCGCGTCGCCGTCGGGGGCGGTCAGGGTCGTGAACGCCGTGTCGACCTGGTCCAGGGGGAAGCGGTGGGTCACCAGGGGGGCGGGGTCGAGGGTCCCGCTGGCGTAGAGGCCGGTGACCCAGCGCCAGGCGGCGGTCGAGGCGGCGAACGCCCCCTGGACCCGGAGCTGGTTGAGGGTGACCGTGTCCGGGTCGATGGTGGCCCGGCCGGCACCGGAGATGCCGAGCAGGACGGCGGTGCCGCCGCGGCGGAGCAGGGCCAGGGCGGCGGCGGCCCCGGCGGGGTCGTTGGTCGCCTCGACCACGGCGTCGAAGCGGCCGGCGAGGGCGTCCAGGCCCTCCTGGTCCTCGGCGGCCACGACCCGGGTCGCGCCACAGTGGGGGCCGAGGGCCGAGCGGGCCGGCCGGCCGCCCACGAGCACGAGCTCGGCCGGGCTGGCGGTCTGAAGCAGGAGGAGGGCGAGCAGGCCCAGCGGCCCGTCCCCGACCACCGCGACCCGCATGCCGGGGAGCGGCATGCCCGCCTCCAGCAGCCCGCTGGCCACGCAGGCGGCCGGCTCGAGCAGGGCGGCCGGCTCCAGCGGCCGGTCCGCCGGCAGGCGGTGGACCAGGCGGGCGGGCACGATCAGGCGCTCGGCCAGGGCGCCGGGATGGGTGAAGCCGGTCTCGGCGTACCCGGCCGCGCAGAGGTTGGTCCGTCCCTCGGCGCAGCGGTCGCAGGCCCCGCAGGCGCGCAGCCCCTCGGCCACCACCGGGTCGCCGGGGGCGAGGTCGCGCACCTGCGGGCCGACCGCCTCGACCCGCCCGGCCCACTCGTGTCCCGGCACCACCGGGTAGCTGACGTAGGCGGCCGGCCGGCGGCCGTCGAGCAGCTCCAGGTCGGACCCGCAGATCCCGGCGGCGGCGACCGACACCACCACCTCCCCCGGCCCCGGGACGGGCTCGGGGAGGTCGGTGACGGCGGCGCTTCCCGGCCCGGTCACCAGCAGCGCCAGCATGAGCGGCTACTGGCGGGGCGCCGGTCGGGCGTCGGTGGCCGGGCCGGGCCGGAGCCGCTGGGTCCGGGCGGCCCGGTACTCGGCCACGACCAGGTCGGTCAGCTCCTGGACCGACGTCTGGGAGGTCGGCTTGTCGAAGGTGATCGACCCGTGCTGGAGCAGGTTGATCCGGTCGCAGACCTCCAGGATCTGGCCGTAGTTGTGGGCGATGATGATGATCGAGACGTCGCCCTTGGCCTTGAGGTCGCGCACCAGGTCGAGGATCAGGGCGCCCTCCTTGGCCCCCATGGCCGCCAGCGGCTCGTCCAGGAGCAGGATCCTGGCGTCGGTGTAGACCGAGCGGGCGACCGCGATCGCCTGGCGCTGGCCGCCCGACAGCTTGGCCACCTCGACGTCCACCGATCCGATGTTGACCCCCATGTCGTCCAGGTGCTGGCGGGCCAGCCGTCGCATCTGGCGGTTGCTGAGCAGCGGCCAGCGGACCAGCTCCCGGTTGAGGAACATGTTGTGGTAGACGCTGAGCTCGTTGACCAGGGCCAGGTCCTGGTAGACGGTGTCGATGCCGAGGCTGCGGGCGTGGTCCACCGACCTGAGGGTGACCTCCTCGCCGGCCACGAAGATGCGGCCGGCGTCGGGCTGGTGGAACCCGCAGAGGATCTTGATCAGGGTCGACTTGCCGGCGCCGTTGTCGCCGATCAGGCCGAGCACCTCGCCCCGGCCCAGGTGCAGGTTGACGTCGCGGAGGGCGGTGACCCCGCCGAAGCGCTTGACGACGTGCTCGACCCGGAGGGCCTCGCCGGCGGCGGAGGTCATGAGATTCTGCCCGCCCGGCGCAGCCGGGAGAGGTAGACGTTGGCGATCATCGAGACCAGGATCGCCAGGCCCAGGATGAGGAAGTACGGGTTGGCGCTGACCCCGATGAGGTTCATCCCGTTCTGGAGCTCGGCCAGCACCAGGGCCCCGAGGAAGGCCCCGAGGACGGTCCCGGAGCCGCCGGCGAGGGCGGTGCCGCCGATCACCGCCGCCGAG
>DATABK010000669.1:0-11616 GCA_036259695.1 Actinomycetes bacterium
GCTCGCGCAGCAGCGCGCCGCGGCCGGCCGGCAGCTTCAACGGGGGGACGTGGTCCCACCGGACCGTGGTCGAGCGACAGGTCCAGCAGGCCGTCCCCCGGCCGTAGACATCACAGGACGGGCACCAGTAGAACCGGTGAACCATGCCAAGCCCGTCAACCATGCAACCTCGCCTACGTCGGAATTCAGCAGGGCGGGGCAGGGTCCGGGTCCCGACCGTGCGAGACCACCGCGGGGAGTGCGGCGGTCGGTGCAGGGTTGACCGGTGGCGCGGGCGACAAACCGGGGGAGACCGCTCGCCCCGAACTCGGCCCGGCCACCACTCCCGCGGCCGGGTCCCGCGGCTCCACCCGGAGGGTGGTGAGCCGCCAGGCTAGCCGCAGGTTGCCGGCGAAGCGGGTGAGGGTGAGAGGTGCCCGCACGGCCTCGTCCAGCGCCGCCAGGTCCCCGCAGGCCAGGGCGCGCCGGGCCGCGAGCACGGAGGCCGGGTCGACCCGCTCGCCCGGCTCGCCGCCGGCCGCGGCGTACCGGGCGATCACCCACTCCGCGGGCAGGGACTTCTCGTGGCCGGGGCGGCCCCGGGCGTGCAGCCGCAGCCGCGCCGCCACCGGGTCGGCCAGGCCGAGGCTGTCGAGCACGGCCACCTCCAGACCGGCCGTGGCCCCGGCGATGCCCAGGCTGTAGACCTGGAGCACCGCCGGGTGGTCGACCTCGGCGGCCAGGGGCAGGGTGTGGGGCCCGGCGACCAGCAGCCGCCGCCCGGCCGCGGCCTCGGCCCGGACCCGCCGCCCGAGGGCCGCGTACTCGGTGTCCGCGTAGTCCTCGACCGTGGTCGGGTTGGGGTCGTGCCCGGACAGCACCACGTAGTAGCCGCGCTCGTCGGCGATCCCCCGCGGCCCGATCCCCCCGCCGTAGGGGACCCGCAGGGCGATCGCGCAGGCGGCCGCCCAGACGAGGGTCGCGGCCAGGGCGGCCCGGGCCACCCGGCCGCCGAGGGGGAGGACCAGCACGGGCAGCAGCAGGCACCACAGCCCGGGGAGCAGCAGGCGGGCGTGCATGAAGTCGCCCCCGACCCGGACCACGTACAGCCAGGACAGCAGCCCGGCGACCACCGGGGCGGCCAGCACGACCCGCCGCGGCGCCGGCCACCCACCCGGCCGCCCAGCGGCGACGGCGGCGACGGCCAGGGCCAGCAGCGGCACCGGCAGCCAGTACGGCCGCAGCAGATCGAGCAGGTAGACGGCGCCCTGGTCCCAGCGGGGGAGGGCGGCCTCCTTGGCCAGGGCCGGGGTCGGCACCAGGGTCCCGTAGTAGCCGGCCCGGAAGACCTGGTAGGCCAGGGGCAGGGCAACCGCCGCGGCCGTCAGGGCCAGCACCCGGCGAGCCCCCGGCCGCAGCACCGCCACCAGGGCGAGCAGCAGTACGGCGCTGACCACCGCCAGGTCGGGCCGGACCAGCGGGCCGAGCCCCAGCACGGCCGCGGCCCCCAGCGCCCACCGGGGGCCGGGTCGGTCCAGGGCCGCCCGGACCAGCAGCCACCAGCAGACCCCGATCCAGCCGACGGTCAGCCCGGTCTCAAGCCCTGAGGTGGCGAACTCCCAGAACGGCGGCAGGGCCAGCACGACCAGCACGCCGGCCGGCACCAGCCCCGCCGTTCCCGTTCCCGGCCGCCACAGCCGCCCGGTGGCGTCAAGGGCCAGGGCCACCCCGGCCGTCCCCCCGGCCAGCCCCAGCCCGACGGCCAGCGACGGCAGCGCGGCCGGGGAGAGCCAGCCGGCGGCCACCAGCAGCCAGGTCCAGGCGGCGCTTGTGCTGACCTCGACCCGCTCCCCGGCGTTGAACACCGGCCCGTGCCCGGCCAGCACCTGGGCGGCCACCCGGAGGGTGATCAGCCCGTCGTCGCTCAGCCAGCGGTGCGTCCAGCCCAGCGCCGCGTAGCCGCCGGTGGGTACCGCAACCAGGAGCAGCCGGCGGCCCGCCCTCCAAGGGCCGGGCGGGGCCGGGGCCGGCCGGTCAGCCGGCGGCGGTGTCGTCGCCGAGGCTGGCGTCGTCGCTGAAGTCATCGACGCCCGCCGGGTCGCTCCCGACCCCCGTGCGCTCCTCCGCGTCCCCTTCGGCGTCGCGCCGGTCGCTCACGCCCGCGCCGCCACCCGCCTGCTCGCCCACGCCGCCCTCACCCTGGCCGAGCCCGGTCCGCTCCTCGGCGTCACCCTCACGGTCCCGGTAGTCGTCAACACCCATGCCGCCGCTCCTCTCGTCCCCATCACCGACGGGCAACGGATACACAGCCTGCCGCCCCGCAAACCGGACCCTTCGGGGTCGGCGTGCGTGGCCGGCGGGTTGGCGTGGTAGCCGCCACGGCATGGATGGGAGGCAGGCACAACCGTCGGGCCGGCGACCAGGGCGCTGGCGGCCGCTGACCGGCGTGCTCCTGGTGCTGGCCGCGGTGGTCCTGGGGGGGCGGGTGGCCGGCTCGGCGCTGAGCGTGCCCGGGCCCCCGGTGCAGGTGGCGGCCGGAGTCAGCGTCCGCCCGCTGTCGGGCTGGCGGCCGGTCCGCCAGGGGCCAGGGGTGCTGCTCACCAGGGGCAGCGGCAGCCTGTCGGTGCTGCCCGCCGACGGCGACGCCGACCCGGCCACCCTGGCCGGCGCCTATGTCCGCCAGGCGCTGGCACCCAATGCCCAGGGGCTGAGCCTGTCCCAGGGCCTGGAGACCGTCCGCCTCGACGGTGGCCAGGTCGGGGTGCGCTTCGCCTACCAGGGCACCTTCCGCGGGCAGGGGCGGGCCACGCCCCTCCAGGGCGAGGTCACGGCCGTGGTCGGCCGGCGCGCCGGGGTCGTGTTCGACGCCTGGGCCGCCCCCGAGGTGTACGAGTACGGGCGCTCCGACGTCCAGGCCATGATCGAGACCGCGGAGGTGGCCTGATGGCCGCCGAGATCCAGGCCCGACCCCGCGGCCGCCTGCCCCGCTGGGCCTGCCGGGCCTCGCTGTTCCAGCCGCGCGAGCCGGCCTTCTGGCTCTATCTGCTGCTGCTGGTCGGGACCGGCCTGCTGGCGTTGGGCCAGCAGCGCTCCCTGCGCGAGATGTCCCCATCGGGCTGGGTGCTGTCCTGGGCGCTGCTGGCGCTGTACCTCGTGCCGATGGTCGCGCTGGTGTACCTGCTGGACGCCTACGAGCGCGAGCCGCCGTCGCTGGTGGTGGGGGCGCTGGCCTGGGGCGCGGTGGCGGCCACCTCCCTGGCCGGCCTGGCCAACCACGACTGGGGGGCGGTGGTCGCCCGGCTGGGCGGGCCCGACCTGGCCGCCCAGTGGACGGCCGCCCTCACCGCCCCGCTGGTCGAGGAGACCCTCAAGGCCGTCGGGGTGGTGCTCATCTACCTGATCGCCCGCTCGGAGCTGAACGGCCTGATGGACGGGTTCGTGTATGGGGCGATGGTCGGGCTCGGGTTCGCCGTGGTCGAGAACGTCTTCTACTTCGTCGGCCAGTTCGGCGGCCAGCCGGCCGGCGTCCTCGGCGGGTTCTTCATCCGGGTCCTGGCCAGCGGCCTGTACGGCCACGTGCTCTACAGCGGCCTGACCGGCATGGGGATCGCCTGGTTCGTCACCCGCACCGACCAGCCGCGCGGCCGGCGCCTGGTGATCGCCGCCGCGTTCTGCCTGGCCGCGGTGCTGGCCCACTTCCTGTGGAACTCGCCGCTGCTCAACCTGTTCCCGACCGGTGCCCTCAGCCCGCTCGAGCTGCTGGTCGCCATCCCCCTGGCCGCGGCCGTCAAGGGAATCCCGTTCCTGGTCCTGGTGGTGCTGCTGGTCGTCCTGGCCCGCCGCCAGGAACGCCGCTGGCTGGAGGCGGCCGCCGCCGGCGAGGTCGGCGGGCCGGCCCTGGCGGCCGAGGAGCTGGAGGTCCTGGAACGCCCGGCCCGGCGCTGGCGGGCCAGGCGGGCCATGCGCCGCCGCGCCGGCCGCCGGGCCGCCAGCCTGCTCCGGCGCCTCCAGCGCCAGCAGCTCAGCCTGGCCATGCTCCGCACCCGTCTGGGCGACGAGGACGATCCCGACCTGGTCGGCCAGCGCCAGCGGATCGCCCACACCCGCCAGGCCCTGCAGGCGGCGGTGGGCCGAGCGGGACGACCGTCGCCCTAGGCCTCCAGGAACCGGCTGAGCGCCTCGGCGACGCCTGCCGGGCACTCGACCTGGGGGGCGTGGCCACACCGGGACAGTTGGACCAGCCGACCCGCGGGCAGGCGTCGGGCCGCCCGGCGGCCGTGGGCGAGGGGGATGACCCAGTCGGCCGTCCCCCAGATGATCAGGGTCGGCATCGGCAGCCTTCCGAGCTGCCTGACCAGGACCTGCCGCTGGCCGAGGGGGCCGAGGACGGCGCGCAGGCTGGCCACCGTCGCCTCCAGGAACCCGGGTTGGCGGGCCGCCCGGTACTGTTCGACCAGCCAGGATCGGGGTGTCCGCCACGGACGTCCGAAGAGCAGGACCGCCCGGGCGAGGGCGCGCAGGGCGGCTCCGGGGCGGCGCCGTCCCATCGCGATGGCCAGCTCGCCGACGCCCGGGAGGCGCTGGGCGATCAGCGCCGGGTTGACCGCGCGGCCCAGGCCGGCGCTGTCGACCAGGCACAGGGCGACGACCCGCTCGGGGTGGGAGAGGGCCAGCTGGAGGGCGACCAGCCCGCCCAGGGAGTTGCCGGCCAGCGCGGCGCGGTCCAGTCCGACGGCGTCCATGAAGCGGGTGACAAAGTGGACCAGGCGGGCGGGGGAGTAGTCGCTGGCCGGGGCGCTGCCCGGGCTGTAGCCGGGCAGGTCGGGAGCGAGGACCAGGTGGGAGCGGCCCAGCAGCGGGAGCACGTAGGACCAGTCGCGGGCGTTGTCGCCGGCACCGTGCAGCAGCACCAGCGGCGGCCCGGTCCCGGATGCCAGATAGCGGGTCAGGACCCCGTCGACCTGGATCGTCCGCTCCTGCACCAGGGGCCTCCCCTACAGCGCGCCGGCGATGAGGCTGCCGAGGAGGGTGAGCGCTCCCAGGAGGCTGAGCAGGATGCCGAGCGCGATCGGGAGGCAGCAGCCGTAGACCCGGACCCGTGGTCGAGTGTCGATGGGTTCGTAGCTGTCGTAGGTGGCATCGCGATCGGTCGCCGGAGGCAGGCCGAACAGGTCGTAGATGTCATAGGGCCCGTCGTCGGGCCGATCCGGCTCCAGCCGGCGGCGTGGGAGCTCGCGCACCGGGATCTCGGTCGCGGCGTCGTCGCGGCGCTGCCTTGGGGCGGCCGTTCTCCTCGGCGCCGGCGGTGGTGCATCGGCGGGCGGGGCCTGGACAACGGTCTCGGTGACGGTCGCCCCGCAGGCGGCGCAGGTGTCCCCGGCCTCGTTCATGGCCTCGCAGACGCCGCAGCGCCACCGGGTGCTCATGAGGCGCCGGTGTCCTTTCGTCGCTGCAGCAGCTTGCCGACCAGTCGCCTGGTCGGGCCGCCCCCGGGAGCAGGCGACGGGGTCGGGCGGCCGGCCGACCTCAGCCCCCTGCCCTTGAGACGGCTCGGGGCGCTCGGCGCGGGCGCGGCCGGAACCCCGGCCAGGACCGCGGTCGTGGTGGTGGGGGTGCGGATGCCCATCAAGGTCGTGTGGACCTCGGCGACGGTGGGTCTGGCGGTCGGGTCGGCCAGGAGCATCCGGTCGACCAGGTCCACGACGGGGCCGGGAAGGCTGGTGGGGGGCAGCCGCAGGACCTCGCCGGCACGGGCGGCGACGCCGGCGTACTGGTGGGCGGCGGCGTCGAAGGCGGGCAGGGCGCCGGTCAGGTACTCGGCGTAGACCAGGCCGAGGGCGAAGATGTCGGCCTTCTGGGTGAGCTCGGTGGCGGCGGTCCCGGTCTCCTGGATGTAGCCGACCAGCTCCGGCGAGTAGTAGTTCATGGTGCCGACGACCTCCTCGGGCGGGGGTGGCTCGCCGGCCAGGTAGGCGTTGTCGAAGTCGATCAGCTTGGTGGTGTAGCCGAGCTCGGTCCGCTTGATGAGGACGTTGCTCGGCTTGAGGTCACCGTGGACGATGCCGCGGTCGTGCAGGATCCGCAGGCTGTGGGCGACCGTTTTGAGCAGGACCAGCTGGTCCGGGAAGGGAAGCGTGGCCACGTCGGCCGGTTCCAGGCCGGCCACCTCGACCTTCTCGGTGACCTTGTAGTACTTGGCCCCCCAGCGGAAGAAGGCCAGGGTGACGATCAGGTTGCCGCCGACCCCGGAGATCTCGGCCAGGGCCTCGTTGATCCGCCGGTGATGCCGTTCGAAGGCCGCGCAGCGCTGGCGCTTGCGCATCTTGGTCTGGGCGCTGCCCGGTGCGTGCTCGTCGGGCCAGGTCGGGCTCAGGAACTCCTTGATGAAGTACTCGCGTCCGTCCCTGGCGGCAAAGGTCCATTTGCTCAGCCCGGCGCCGACCACCCGGAAGTCCTCCAGGACGGTGTAGCCGTTGATGACCTCGCCCGCCTTCACGGTGCCTCCTCGCCGGACGGTACCTCGTCGGCCAGGTAGCTCTCGTAGCCGGGCTTGTAGGCGGCCCACAGCTCGGCGCCGAGCTCGGCCCGGCGGGCCCGCAGGCCGGCCAGCTCCTGCTCGGCCCGCTGCACCTGGCCGTCCAGCTCCTCCAGCGGGTCGATGAACCGGCGCTGGATCTCGGCCGTCCGGTCCTTGAACAGCTGCTTGAAGCCGCCGAGGTCGGCGCCCAGCCCCAGCAGGGCGATGGCGGCGTCGTCGCCGGTGATGGCCGTCACCTCAGCCTCCAGCGCCTGCTGCCAGTCCGGGACGTCCCGGGCGGCCTGCATGGTGGAGAGCAACAGGTGCTCGAAGTGCATCGGTGAGCGCAGGTAGGCGAAGCAGCCGTCGGTGGCGCACAGCAGCAGGAACGGCACTTGCAGCTCGACCTGGTGGTGGTTGATGTGGAACTCGGTGTCGGCCGAGATGCAGTTGCTCATGACCGAGTCGTCGGTGAGGTTGCGCATCGCGTCCCCGCCCGAGCGCAGGTCATCGGTGGTGAGTTGGCGAGCCCCACCCTCCGGGTCGAGCAGGTAGGCGCGGGAGTCGCCGGCCCAGAACAGGTGGCAGGCGTAGGCGCCCGCGGCCGGATCGGTGCGTTGCAGGACGGCCAGGGTCATGGTGGTCGGCAGGGCCTTGACCAGCTTGGACCGCAAGGTGGTCTCGGGTGCCTTGAGCTCGGCCAGCCGCGCCGCCAGCGAGGACGCCAGCACCCGGTGGAGCTCGGCCGCGGTGGCCGGCCCGTCAAGATTCCACTCGGGCTTGATCAGCTCCAGCATCAGCCGCTCGACGACGTTGCGGGCGAACCGGGAGGCGATGTAGGCGCCGCTGTGGCGACCGTCAGGGGTGTCGTACACCCTTCCTCCGGCACCGCCCATGCCGTCGAAGACGCCCAGCAGCCCCAGGTCGGGGCCGACCCGCAGGATCGGGTCGGCGTCCTCACCCTCGCCGGCGACCTTGGCGGTGCAGAACTTGAACGAGACACTCGCCATGGCGGCGGGAGACGGCGCGCCGTCCGACGACTCGACGCTCACACCGAGTTGGCGATCGAGTCGACGATGGTGCCGTAGTCGACCTCTGACAGGCCTTCGCCGGCCTTGGAGGGATGGTGGACGACGTTCTCCCAGACCCCGGAGATGTCGGTCCAGCCCGGCCCATCCGGGGCGAACAGGATGAGCCGCTTGGAGCTTGACCGCATCACCCCCTGCTCGTTCTCCCACAGGTCGGTAAGCGCGCTGAAGTCCTTGGGGATCTTGTCGCCGTAGGGGGCAGGAGCAGGCTCGCCGGTCAGCGGCTGGGCCGGCGAATCGGTCCAGACCACGATCACCTGCCGGCGGCGGTCCCCACTGGTCGTCCAGGGGGAGTTGACGGCCAGTGCCACCGCCTCCAGCCCGGACTCGGGCGCGTCCCCTCCACCCTCGGGCACCAGCCCGCGGACGAACCCGGCGAAGCCGGCCTGCTCGTCGGGCAGGGTGAAGAACGGCGACTCCTGCAGGGCGGCGGCGCCGTCGGCCTTGAAGTCCCGGAACGCGATCACCCGAACCCGCAGCTCGTCGACGTTCTTGCCCTTGTCGGTGAGGTTCTTCTGCACGTCGTCGTAGAAGCGCAGGGCGTTGTCCTTCACCCGGTCCAGGATCGGGGACATGCTGCCGGTCGCATCGATGCAGAAGACGATGTCGACCGCATACTTCAGTCCCTTGGTCGCGGCCGGCGCCTGGTCAGGGGCGACGTCCCCAGCAGACGAGCCGGTCTCGTGCTCGGTCATGTACGCCTCCAAGGCCTCAGGTGGTGGGCATGCGGACGGGGGTAGCCGCCGGCGCTCCCACCAAACCGGAAATCGCCATGTCCGGCGGGAGCCCCGGCCAGGTGTGGACGGCGCCGCCGTGGGGAACACAGCCGCCGTCCGACCCCATCAGGAGGAGACAACGTGCTTGGACTCATCATCAGTGCCATCGTCGTCGGGCTCATCATCGGGGCGCTGGGCCGCCTGGTGCTCCCCGGCCGGCAGAACATCTCCATCTGGCTCACCCTCGCCATCGGCGTTGCCGCCGCCCTCATCGGGTCGCTCATCGCCAGCGCGCTCGGCGTCGGCGCCACCCGCGGGATCGACTGGATCAAGCTGATCATCCAGGTGGCCCTGGCCGCGGGCGGCGTGGCCCTGGTCGCCGGCCGCTCCACGGCTGGGAGAGGGCGCCTCTAGGGCCGAGCTCGAGTGACGGGCGGTGGTCGAGGGATGGGTGATCCAGGCCTCCGGCTGCTTGGCCACCTGCTGGAGGCCTCCCACAACCTCGCCCCTGACGATGTCGTCGCCGTGGTCAGGCGTGCCGGAAAGGCCGTGAACGCCGAGGATGTCGCCATCTACCTGGTCGACTACGAGCAGATGCTGCTCGTCCCGGTGCCCGACGGCACCGGCCGGGCGCCGCTTGCCATCGACACCACCCTGGCCGGCCGGGCCTTTGCCGCCATCGCCGTCCAGGAGGCTGACCTCGAATCGGGCCGGCGACTGTGGCTGCCGCTGCTGGACGGCGCCGAGCGCCTCGGCGTCCTCGGCCTCACCCTCCCAAGCGTCGACGACCCGTTGCGGGAGCGGTGCCGCTGGCTGGCCACCTTGGTCGCCGAGCTGCTGGTCGCCAAGGACCAGTACACCGACACCTATTCCATGGTCCGCCGCCGGCAGGACATGAGCCTGGCCGCCGAGATGCAGTGGCAGCTGCTGCCCCCGCTGACGTTGGTGACCCCACGGGTGGTGATCGCCGGGTTGCTCGAACCAGCTTATGAGGTGGCCGGGGATGCCTTCGACTACGCCGTCAACGGTGACATCGCCCACCTGGCGGTGATCGACCCGGTCGGCCACGACCTGACCGCCAGTGTGCTGGCCGCGGTCACCGTGGGCAGCTACCGGCACAGCCGCCGCACCGGTCTCGACCTGGCGGCCGCCCACGCGGCCATGGACGAGACGATCGCCGCCCAGTTCGGCGGCGAACGCTTTGTCACCGGCCAGCTCGCCCAACTCGACTGTGGGACCGGCCGGCTCCAATGGATCAATGCCGGCCATCCGCTGCCGCTGCTGGTGCGGGGGGCCAAGGTGGTCGGCACCATGGCCTGTCAGCCGGTCCCACCGTTGGGCCTCGGCCTTGGCCGACCGGAGGTCGCCACCGTGGCCCTTGAGCCGGGTGACCGGGTGCTGTTCTACACCGACGGGGTCGTCGAGGGCCGCAACCTGGCCGGCGAGCCGTTCGGGGAAGCCCGCCTGGCCGATCTGGTCGTCCGTGAGACCCTGGCCGGCCAGCCGGCCGCCGAGACGATGCGCCGGCTCGCCCACGCCATCCTGGCGCACCAGGGTGCCAAGCCGCGGGACGACGCCACCATGGTGTTCCTGGAATGGCCGGGGCCGCCTGGAGATCTCGCTCGACCCGGTCGCAGCAGCACACGTCAGTGATCGCTGGCCTGGCCGCCTTGGGGCTGCACCCGTCGATCGAGGAACGCCCGGACGAGCCTGCCGAGGTGGTCGGCGGCGCCGTAGTTGGCGTTGTGGGGACCCGGCACCACCGCCAGCTCACCCAGCGGAGGGAGCCGGGCGGCCGTCGCTGCCCAGGCCACGGGCACGATCGGCTCCTTGCTGCCCCGGGTCACCAGCACCGGCACCCGGACCAGCGGGAGCTTCTCCTCGATTGGGTCGCGTAGGGCATGGGCCAGGGTGCCGACGACCCGGCGGAGCCCGGCGTCGCGGACGTCGCGCAGCAGGATCGGCAGCTGCAGCGGGTCCTCTCTGGCGGCGTCACGCAGCCATCTGACGATCTGGCGGGACGCCGTGCGTGCCGCCGGGTCCATGGTGGGACCGATCAGCACCAGGCCACGGACGTGGTCCGGGTGCCGCACGGCCAGCTCCACCGCGACCTGGCAGCCGAAGGAGTTGCCCAGCACCGCCACAGGTGACAGGCCGACCGCTTCCAGCCAGTCGGCCAGGTGGTCGGCATGCTCGGTGACGCCGAGCACAGTGCCCGGGTCGCCGCTGAGCCCGAACCCGGGCAGATCCACCACGTGGACCGGGTGGTGGCCGGCCAGCCTGGCCGCCAGCGGCATCAGGTAGCGGTGGGAGACCGCCAGCCCGTGCAACAGCACCACCGGCATGGCGTCGTCGGGACGGGCGAGCGAGCGGCGGTCATGGGTCGCGATCTCCCGGACCGTCCGCCAGTGGCTCTGGAACCCCCAGGCCGTGCGTGGGGCGCTGGTCGCCAGCCGATACCGGTGCCATCTCTGCCTACTCAGTCAAGGCTCCACCAGGTGAGCGCGCATGCGGGCCAGGGCCCGGCGCCGCAGACGCGAGCTGTGCAGCTGGGAGAAGCCGACCGAGCCGCGATGGTGTCCCGGTCCGGGTCCTGGAAGAACGCCGTGGCCGTCGGCGCGGCCACCAGATCGCCAAGACAGCGGTCGCTTCGCGGCTGACCGGCTGGTCCAGCGACCCCTCCCAGCGGCTGGACACCACCGTCAACGCCGGAGACGGTGGGATGGTGATGGATACCCGGTACCTCGTTGGACTGGCCCTCCACGAGGGCTAGGTGGACGGGCGGCATCAGCAGCAGGCAGCCACCGCCTTCCCGTGGCCGGTCCTTCACAAACCTCCGGGGGCAGACGGCGACCTACTGTGGAGGGCGGTAGCATCTCCCGATGTGGCCTGCCAACCGGTAGCGGTGAATACCGATGGAGGTCCCATAACGGCATCTTGGGCGTGTAGCTCTGCTGGCCAGAGCGCGTCGCTTACAACGACGAGGTCACAGGTTCGAGCCCTGTCACGCCCACCAGCCGAACCGGCAGGCCAACGCGCCGGATCACCGCCCTGACCAGGCCGCGCAGCCACTCAACCCCCTCCAGGGCCGCGCTGGTGGCCGAAGCATGTCCCAACCCGGCCGGGTTTGCCGTGGCGTCGGTGACACTAGGATGGGCCCATGTCACCCACCTCGCCCCGCTGCACGGCAGCAACGCTGGACGCCTGACCGATGCGGCTGCGGCTGGAGCTGTTCGTCGACGACCTGGATCGCAGCGTCGACTTCTACCGTCGCGTGCTCGGATTTCACCTCGTCCACCAGGACCCGGGCTATGCC
>DATABK010000670.1:0-4659 GCA_036259695.1 Actinomycetes bacterium
GACGGCCGCCTGCTCGGGTTCGCCCCCTAGCAACAGGGCGTCGCGGACCGCGGGGTCGGCCGTCCGGCCGGTCAGTCGGGCGCTGGCTCCGGCCGGTCGTGGGCGGCCAGGCGGTCCTCGAGCCGGTCGATCCGCTCCTCCAGGTCGAGGACGCGGCGGATGCCGCCGGTGGTCATGCCCTCGCCGACCAGCTCGGCCACGTGGCGGAGGCGGTCGATCTCGCGGCGGGAGTAGCGGCGCTGCCCGCCGGCCGTCCGCTCCGGGTGGACCAGCCCGGCCCGCTCCCAGCGGCGCAGCACCGCCGCGGCCACCCCGAGCGTCTCGGTCACCTGGGCCATGGTGAACAGCGGGTGGTCCGGGTCGTCGACCGGCAGCATCCTTCCGTCCATGGAGACAAGATACCTCACGAGAGCATGTTTAAAAACCCTGCCTCTTGGGAATCAAGTAGGTGTCTCCCAGAGGGACAGGGCTGGGAGGCGAGGACCCGAGCTCAGGGAGGTGATGGTCCATGCTGCTCCGCTTCGACCCGTTCCAGGCCTTCGACCGGCTGAGCCGGGAGGTCTTCTCCTACCCGACCGGCACCGGCACCGGCTGGATGCCGATGGACGCCTGGCGTCGCGGCGACACCGTGGAGGTCGCCTTCGACCTGCCGGGGATCGACCCCGGCTCGGTCGACCTGACGGTCGAGCGCAACGTGCTCACGGTCAAGGCCGAGCGCCGCTGGCAGCCCGAGGAGGACCTCCAGTTCCTGCTCCGCGAGCGGCCCCAGGGCAGCTTCACCCGCCAGATCGTCCTGTCCGACGCGGTCGACGCCGACAAGATCGAGGCCCGCTACGAGAACGGCGTGCTGCTCGTGACCGCCCCGGTGGCCGAGGCGGCCAAGCCGCACCGCATCGAGATCAAGGCCGGCGACGGTCACGGCAAGGCGATCACGTCCGGCTCGTCCAAGACCAAGACGGCCGCCGCCTGAGCGGCAACCTGGGAGGGGGCGCCGGGTGGGATGGCGCCCCCTCGTGCTCGCCTCAGACCTTGCGGAACAGCAGGGCCCGCTTCACTTCCTGGATGGACTGGGTGACCTTGATGCCCCGGGGGCAGGCGTCGGTGCAGTTGAAGGTGGTCCGGCAGCGCCAGACACCCTCCTTGTCGTTCAGCACGGTCAGGCGCTGGGCGGCGCCCTGGTCGCGGGAGTCGAAGATGAAGCGGTGGGCGTTGACGATCGCCGCCGGACCGAAGTACTCCTCGTCGGCCCAGAAGATCGGGCAGGAGGTGGTGCAGGAGGCGCACAGGATGCACTTGGTGGTGTCGTCGAAGCGCTCCCGCTCCTCGGGGGACTGGCGCCGCTCGGTGTCGGGGGCCGGGTCGTCGTTGATCAGGTACGGCAGGACCTCGCGGTAGGAGGCGAAGAACGGCTCCATGTCGACCAGCAGGTCCTTGTTCACCGGCAGCCCCCGGAGCGGCTCCACGGTGATCTGGTCGCCGACCTCGCGGACCAGCACCTTGCAGGCCAGCCGGTTGGTCCCGTTGATGAGCATGGCGTCCGACCCGCAGATGCCGTGGGCGCACGAGCGCCGGAAGGTCAGCGACCCGTCGACGTTCCACTTCACCCAGTGCAGGAGATCCAGCACCCGGTCCATCGGGTCGGCCGGGACGTCGTAGGTCTCGATCCGGGACTCGGTGTCGGTCTCGGGGTTGAACCGCCGGACCCGTAACTTCACCTGCACCTAGTACTTCCTCTCCATGGGTTCGTATCGCGTCATGGTCACGGGCTTGTAGTCGAGCTTGACCCCGCCCTCGGTGCGTGAGGCCATGGTGTGCCTGAGCCACTGCTTGTCGTCGCGGACCGGGTAGTCCTCGCGGAAGTGGCCGCCGCGGCTCTCGGTGCGGGCCCTGGCCGACACGACCAGGGCCTCGGCCAGGTCGAGCAGGAAGCCGAGCTCGACCGCCTCCAGCAGGTCGGTGTTGTAGCGCCGGGAGGTGTCCTGGACCCAGACCCGGGCGTAGCGCTCCCGCAGGGAGGCCAGCTCGTCCTCCATCTCCTTGAGGAGGGTCTCGGTGCGGTAGACCCCGGCCCGGTCGTCCATGTTGACCTGGAGGTCGCTGCGGATGGCGGCCGCCCGCTCCCCCTCGCGGTGGCCGGCCAGGTCCTCCAGCATCCGGGTGACGGCCCCGGCCGGGTCCTCGCCCAGCTCGAGGTGGCCGACGGCGGCGGCGTGCTCGGCGGCGTTGATCCCGGCCCGCTTGCCGAACACGACGATGTCCAGCAGCGAGTTGGTGCCGAGCCGGTTGGCCCCGTGCACCGACACACAGGCGCACTCGCCGGCCGCGTACAGCCCGGGGATGACCGTGTTGGCCGCGTCCCCGACCACCTGGGCGTCGACCGTCGTCGGGATGCCGCCCATGGCGTAGTGGGCCGTCGGCTGGATGGGCACACCCTCCTTCTTGGGCTCGACCCCCAGGTAGGTGCGGGCGAACTCGGTGATGTCGGGCAGCTTGGCGTCGACCACCTTGGGGTCGAGGTGGCTGACGTCCAGGTAGACGTAGTCGCCGTCGGGCCCGGCGCCGCGGCCCTCGCGGATCTCGGTGTAGATGGCCCGGCTGACCAGGTCGCGCGGGGCGAGGTCCTTGATGGTGGGGGCGTAGCGCTCCATGAACGCCTCGCCGTCGGCGTTGCGGAGGATCCCGCCCTCGCCCCGGGCGGCCTCGCTCAGCAGGACCCCCAGGCGGTACAGGCCGGTGGGGTGGAACTGGAAGAACTCCATGTCCTCCATGGGCACGCCGCGCCGGTAGCAGACGCCGGGACCGTCGCCGGTGAGGGCGTGGGCGTTGGAGGTGATCTTGAACATCTTCCCGAACCCGCCGGTGCAGAAGACCACCGACTTGGCCCGGAACACGTGCAGCTCGCCGGTGGCCAGCTCGTAGGCGACCACCCCGGCGGCCCGGCCGTCGTCGGGGGCCCGCAGCAGGTCGAGCACGTAGTACTCGTCGAAGAAGACGGTGCCCTGCTTGACGTTCTGCTGGTACAGGGTCTGGAGGATCATGTGGCCGGTGCGGTCGGCGGCGAAGCAGGACCGGCGCACCGCCCCGGCGCCGTGGTGGTGGGTGTGGCCGCCGAAGCGCCGCTGGTCGATCCTGCCGTCGGGGGTGCGGTTGAACGGCATCCCCATGTGCTCCAGGTCGTAGACGGCCTCGATCGCCTCCCGGCACATGACCTCGGCCGCGTCCTGGTCGACCAGGTAGTCGCCGCCCTTGATGGTGTCGAAGGTGTGCCACTCCCAGTTGTCCTCTTCGACATTGGCCAGGGCGGCGCACATCCCCCCCTGGGCGGCCCCGGTGTGGGAGCGGGTCGGGTACAGCTTGGTGATCACCGCGGTCCGGGCTCGCCGGGAGCTCTCCAGGGCAGCTCGAAGGCCGGCCCCCCCGGCTCCGACGATCACCACGTCGAAGGTGTGCTGCTGGGTCATCGGGGCTCCTAGGAGGGCTGGGGGGTGAAGGCGAAGATGGTGAGGGTGCCCAGCGCCCAGGTCAGGCCGACCACGGTGGCGTTGAGGCTCTGGTAGAGCAGGCGCCGGGTGCCGCTGCGGGCGTAGTCGTCGATGATCACCCGCAGGCCGTTGCCGCCGTGCACCAGGGCCAGGGTGAGCATGGCGAAGTCGTAGACCCGCCAGAAGGGGTTGGCCCAGCGGCCGGAGACGAACGCGAAGTTGATCCGGTCGAGGCCGCCGTCGAGCACGTGCATGATCCCGAAGTGGCCGAGCACGAGCAGGACCAGCAGGACCCCGGAGACCCGCATGAACACCCAGGCGTAGAGCTCGAAGTTGCCGCGGCCGGGCTTGGGCTGGCGGCGGTCGGCCGAGGTCGAGCGGGGGAGCGGGGCCGGGGTGACGTCGGCGGCCATCCTCAGAGCTCCTCGACCACGTGGGCGCCGATGACGATCACCGGCGGGATCGACAGGACCAGGAACAGCACCGTCTGGACCCAGAGCATCTGCCGCTGGCGGGCCACCCCCTGGGACCAGAAGTCGAACAGGATGATCCGCAGCCCGTTCAGGGCGTGGAAGATCACCACCACGGCCAGGCCGATCTCCAGCAGCCCGACGAACGGGTTGCGATAGGTGTCGATGACGCGGTCGTAGGCCTCGGGGGAGACGAGCAGCAGGGCCTGGTCGACAACGTGGGCGAACAGGTAGAACAGGATGGCCACGCCGGACACCCGGTGCAGGACCCAGGTCCACATCCCCTCACGGCCGCGGTAGAGCGTCCCAAGGCGCTGCATCCTCGACGTTCACCTCCAGTAGCGATCCCCATCGACTCTACCACCGGGTAACCTCGGTGTCGCACCAGCAAAGCGCCTGCTCACAGGCGGTTTTGGGTGGGACCGGGTTTGGTCGTATCGTTGCCCCTCCAACCATGGCACCAGACGCTGGCGGGCGGCTCGTCGGAGGCCGCTGGACGCTGCACACCCCACTTCGCCGCGCCCAGCGCGGCCTGACCTGGCGGGCCACCGACCGGGACGGCCGGCCGTACGCGGTGGAGGAGCTGCGGCTGGCGGCGGGGGCCGGTCCCGGTCCCGGTGAGCGCGGGCAGGGGGAGCGCTGGGAGCGGGTCGCGGCCGAGGTGCGGGCGGCGGCCGCTCTCGACCATTCCGGGCTGATCCGGCTGG
>DATABK010000671.1:0-1784 GCA_036259695.1 Actinomycetes bacterium
GCCTGGGCGACGTCGGCCACGTCGGCCTGGACGAACAACGCCTTGGCACCGGCGGCCTGCAGCTCGGCGGCCAGCGCCTCGCCGGGCTCGCGGCGTCGGCCGGTGACGGCGACGGCGGCGCCCTCGTGGGCGGCGGCCCGGGCGATCCCGGCGCCCACCCCCTGGGTGCCCCCGCTGACCAGGACGACCTTGTCGGTGAGCAGTGCCATTCATGCCTCCTCGGCGGTTACGGGGCCGGCCGGGTTCCAGTCGGGGTTGGCCAGCGCCGCCGGCCGGCGGCCGGCCAGCACGTCGGTGATGCCGCGGGCGGCGGCGGCGAAGGTGGCGGCCGTGGCCCGGCGGGTCAGGCCCATCAGGTGGGGGGTGAGGACCACGTTGGGGTGGCCGAACAGGGGGTGGTGGGGGGGCGGTTCGGGGTCGAAGACGTCCAGGCCGATTCCGCCCAGCCGTCCCGACTCCAGGGCGGCCAGGGCGGCGTCCAGGTCGAGCAGGCCCCCGCGTCCACAGTTGACCAGGATCGCCCCGGGCCGGATCCGGCCCAGGAACCCGGCGTCGACGAGGTGGTAGGTGGCCGCGGTCAGGGGTGCGTGCAGCGTCAGCACGTCGCTGGCCTCAGCCAGCTCGCCCAGGTCCGGGCAGTCCACTTCGGCCGGTGGCGGGCTGATCGGGTCATGAGCGAGCACCTGCATGCCGAACGCGGCGGCCAGCTCGCCGACCCGCCGGCCGATACGCCCGTAGCCGATGATCCCGATGGTGGCCCCGTCCAGGTCGCCGACCGAGATCCGACCGCGCTCGGCCCAGCCGCCATCGCGGACCAGCCGGGTCAGCGGGGCCAGCCGCTTGACCAGGTGCAGCGCATGGGCGAGCACCCCTTCGGCGACGGCCCGGGTGCCGGCGCCGGGGGTGATGACGACGGCGATGCCGCGGGCGCTGGCCTCCTCGAGGTCGACCAGGTCGACCCCGACGCCGGTGCGGGCCAGCACTCGCAGCCGGGGGGCGCGGGCCAGCAGGGCGGCGTCCACGACCGCGTCGGCGCGCACGATCGCCCCCTCGGCGATGGCCAGGTCGTCCAGGCCGGGCTGGGCCACGAACTCGACGCTGTCGCCGAGGACCTCGGTGACCAGGGTCGGGTCGACGGCGCCGAGGGCGACGACCACCGGCCGGCGGCCGGTCACCGGTCTGCCTCCTGCGGCGGGGGGATCGGTTGGGCGCTGCTGGCGCGGATGACCAGTCGGGGCGCCACCAGGTGCTCGACGCCGGGACGGTCCGGGCTGGCGATCCGCTCGAGCAGGCGGCGGGCGGCCAGCTCGCCCATGCCGGCGCTGTCGGGGTTGACCGAGGTCAACGAGATCTGCCTGAGCTCGGCCAGGAAGGTGTCGTCGTAGCCGGTCACAGCCAGCCCGGCGGGCAGGTCCAGCCCGGCGTCGGCCGCGGCCGACATGGCCCCGACGGCGGCCAGGTCGTTGACCGCGGCCAGGGCCGTGGCCGGGCGGCGGCGACCCAGCAGCGCCGCGGCGGCCCTGTAGCCGCCGTCCTCGCTGAAGTCGCACGCCTGGACCACGATCTCGTCGGCCAACCCATGCCGGGTCATGGCCGTGCGGTAGCCGGCGGCCCGCTCGCTGGCCACGGCCCCTCCGGCCCCGCCCAGGTGGGCGATCCGGCGGTGGCCGCGCTCGACCAGGTGGTCCACCACCAGTTCCATGCCGGCGGCGTCGTCGCTGCGGACCGCGTCGGCCCTGGCCAGGCCCTCGGCCCGGGCGCCGACGACGACCACGGGCAGGTCG
>DATABK010000672.1:0-4643 GCA_036259695.1 Actinomycetes bacterium
GCGAGGACGCCGCCGCCAAGCAGAAGGTCGCCCAGCTGGCGTCGGACGGCGGCCTGCGCCCGCTGGACGTCGGTCCGCTGCGCCGGGCCCAGCAGCTGGAGCAGCTCGGCTTCCTCCACATCGCCATCCAGCAGCCGCTCAACCTCGGCTTCAGCAGCGCCGTCAAGCTGCACCCCTGAGCCCCGAATCGCGCCACTTGTCCCGCTGCCGCATTGTGGTACGCTCCCGATCTTCCCGATTAGGACGGATGCGGCGTGGGTGAACAATGGTGAATGAGCGTAACGATGCGTTGATTGATCTCGACCGTATCGAAGCGCTCGCGCGCGCGGCCGGGCTGCCGGTGGAGGAGTTCCTCCAGGCGGCGACGGCGGCCCACGCCCGCCGCCAGACCGCACCGCGGCCGGCGACGGAGTTGTACCAGCGGATCCGGTACGCCGGCGGGCTGCGCCGGCTGGTCGACAGCTTCTATCCGAGGGTGCTGGCCGACCCGCTGCTGATGGGCTACTTCAAGCACCTGAACGACCGGGAGCTGCAGTGGTTGCGCTGGCACATGCTGACCCTGCTGGTCACGGTCACCGGCGGGCCGACCAGGTACGAGGGCCGGGACCTCCACGAGGCCCACGCCGACCTGCACATCACCGGCGAGGCGTTCGACCGGGTGGCCTGGCACCTGCAGCAGGCGCTCCAGGACCTCGAGGTGCATCCCAGCGACCAGCAGGCGATCCTGGCCCAGGTCAACGCCCGGCGCGGCGAGGTCGTGACCTTCGAGGACCCGTTCTAGTCGGCGACCGGGGGCCGCGGCTCGCAGCTGGCCCCGAAGTAGTCACCACCCTTGGCCCGGGCGTCGTCGGTTCCCCAGGCCCGTCCCTGGTCCGCCGCCTTGACCAGGTGGGGGAGATGCTTGCGGCAGTGGATGTAGGCCTCCTCGACCCGGACCTCGACCCAGCGCTCGACCCGGGGCCGGGCGCTGTTGCCGTTGCCGCCCGCCTGCAGGATCCGGGCGGTGCCGTTGACGTGCAGGCCGATCCGCTCGCGGTCGAAGTCGAGGAAGACCATGCCGACATGGGGGTTCTCGAGGATGTTGCCGAGTGAGGCCATGACCCCGTTGCCCCGGTACTCGGGGTAGCGGATCGTCCGGTCGTCCAGCACCTGGACGAAGCCGGGCGGGCCGGCCCGGAACGAGCAGTCGCACTCGCCGTGGGCGTCGGCGGTGGCGATCCAGACCATCTCCTGACGGCCGATGAACTGGATCATCCGTTCGTTCAGCCGCTCGAGCACCTGCTGGCGGTAGAAGCGATTCGCCCGGTCCTGGCTCTGGTACTGGCGCTGCAGCTCGTGCTCGCCGCCGGAGCCGGGCAGCCGGATGGCCGCTGCGGCCTGGACGTCGCGCGCGGGAGGTATGCCCATGTTGCGATGATAAACGGAGGACTCGCCCGATACTAGAGGTATCGGGCATCTCGGTCGTCTGGCCGACTTTCCCCTTGGCTGAACGACACGGCGGGCGGTGTACCGTCGGCCGATGCGCCAGCTGCTCCCCACCCTGGTCGACCCGGTCGACCCGATGGCGGTGTACGGCGACCTGCCGGCCCCGCCCGGGCGGCCGGCGGTCCGGCTCAACATGATCGCCAGCGTCGACGGCGCGACCACGGTGGGCGGGGTCTCGGGGGGGCTCGGCGGGCGGGCCGACCGCGCCCTGTTCCTGCGGCTGCGGTCGCTGGCCGACGGGATCCTGGTCGCCGCCGGGACGGTGCGGGCCGAGGGCTACCGGCCGTCGGTGACCCCGATCGCCGTGGTCTCCCGCAGCCTCCGGCTCGACTGGGAGACCCCGTTCTTCACCGCCCCGATCGCCCGCCCGATCCTGCTCACCGGCGCCCGGGCGCCGGCCGACCAGCGCGGCCGCGCCGCCGAGCTGGCCGACGTCGTCGTCGCCGGGGACCGCGACGTCGACCTGGCGGTGGCCCTGGCCGCCCTGGCCGAGCGTGGCTGGCGGAACGTGCTGGCCGAGGGCGGCCCGACCCTCAACGGCCAGCTGGCCCGGGCCGGGCTGCTGGACGAGCTCTGCCTGACCCTGTCGCCACGGCTCGCCGGCGGCGCCGCCAAGCGGCTCCTCGACGGCCCGGCCGTGCCCGACCTGGCCCTGCGGCTCTGCTCGGCCTGCGAAGAGGACGAGTTCCTGTTCCTCCGTTACCGGCCGTCGCCGGCCCGGCCGGCATGAGCTTGCAACGCTGAACGGGATCGAAAAGTCAAGACTACCCCGATATGAAGGGTTATGGCAGTCTACGCCGCCTGAGAGCCTTGTCGCCTTCGACGGAGGTGAACGCCGTGAGCGCTCATGCTGTTCAGGGAGAGCCAAGGCAGGAGAATGCCCGGGCGGTCGACCCGGCCGCCGCCGAGGAGTTCCTCGCCCTCTACCAGGCCGAGAACCCGGCCGTGGGGCCGATCGGGCCCCGGGTCGAGGAGGTCCGGGCCCAGATCGAGCGGTACGGCACCTACGCCCACACCGCCGACGAGCTGGCCTTCGGGGCCCGGGCGGCCTGGCGCAACAGCAGCCGCTGCATCGGCCGGCTGTACTGGCGCAGCCTCCGTGTGCGCGACCGCCGCCACGTCACCGGCGCCGCCCAGGTGGCCGCCGAAGCCTTTGCCCACCTGCGCGAGGCCACCAACCGGGGGCGGGTGCGGCCGACCATCACCGTGTTCGCCCCGGGCACGCCCGGCCGGCCGGGGCCACGGATCTGGAACGACCAGCTGATCCGCTATGCCGGCTACCGCCGGGCCGACGGGACGGTGCTCGGGGACCCCCGCTATGTGGACTTCACCGGGACGGTGCGCCGGCTCGGCTGGCCGGGCGGGCCGGGCACGCCGTTCGACGTGCTGCCCCTGGTCGTCGAGGCCCCGGGTGACCGTCCCCGGCTCTTCAACCTGCCTGGGGACGCGGTGCTCGAGGTGCCGCTGCGCCACCCCCGGTTCACCTGGTTCGCCGACCTCGGGCTGCGCTGGCACGCGGTCCCGGCGATCTCCAACATGTGCCTGGAGGTCGGCGGCGTCTGCTACCCGGCCGCGCCCTTCAACGGCTGGTACATGGGCACCGAGATCGGCGCCCGCAACCTGGCCGACGTCGACCGCTACGACCTCCTGCCGGTGGTCGCCGGCCGGCTGGGGCTCGACCTCACCCAGGAGCGGTCCCTGTGGCGCGACCGGGCGCTGGTCGAGCTCAACCTGGCCGTGCTCCACTCCTTCGACACCGCCGGGGTCACCATCGCCGACCACCACACCGAGGCCCGCCGGTTCCTGACCCACCTGGCCCGGGAGGAGCGGGCCGGGCGGATCACCCCCGCCGACTGGTCCTGGATCGTCCCGCCTGTCTCAGGCGCGGCCACGGCGGTGTTCCACCGCTACTACGACACCGCCGACCTGCGGCCGAACTACGTCCACCACCGGCGGGCACCGGCGTCCCCCCGAACGGCTCCTAGCGGCGGGCCCGGCGGAGCGCCCGGGCGACCCAGCGCAGGCTGACCAGGGCCACCATGCCCACGAGCTGGCCGCGGAGCACGACCCGGCTCAGGTCGAAGGCCGGCTCCCAGGTGACACTGCCGTCCTTGATCACATAGGCCCCGACCGGGCGGGCGGTCAGCCCGACGCCGCCGCCTTCCCCCTCGCCGGTCTGGGGCTGGTCCGACGACCCGCGGCCGAGGCCGGCGCCGGCCCGGATCTCGGCGGCGGGGATGACGGTGATCCCGTCGCGCTGGTAGGGCTCGCCGTAGACCCTGCGGACCGTGGCATTGTCGGTCAACCGGGCGAGCAGCTCGCCGGTGGCTGTCATGGTCGCCTCCCTTGCGGTTGGGGTCCTTCCCTGGTGATGGTGCACCCGGTCCGCTCGCCGATGGTTGCCGGGCCTGGATCGAGGTATCCGAGGTGCTTCTGGCAGGGCCGAGTGAAGGAGGTCGCCCGCCATGCCCGCCGTCCGCCAGAGCCTCCAGATCCCGACCGCGGGCGTCATGCTGGAGGCCGACATCGTCGTCCCCGACCCGGCGCTCGGGGTGGTGCTGTTCGCCCACGGCAGCGGCAGCGGCCGCCACAGCCCCCGCAACCGCGCCGTCGCCGAGGAGCTCCAGCGCGCCGGCCTGGCCACCGTCCTGGCCGACCTGCTGACGGTCGAGGAGGAGCAGATCGACGCCCGGACCGGTGCCCTCCGGTTCGACATCGGCCTGCTCGCGCGGCGGGTGGCGGCCCTCACCGACTGGCTGGTCGAGCAGGAGCAGACCGCCGACCTCGGCGTCGGGCTGTTCGGGGCCAGCACCGGTGCGGCGGCGGCGCTGGTCGCGGCCACCGCCCGGCCGGCCTCGGTGGAGGCGGTCGTCTCCCGCGGCGGGCGGCCGGACCTGGCCGGCGGGCTGCTACGCCTGGTCCGCCAGCCCGTCCTGCTGATCGTGGGGGAGCGCGACCGGACCGTCCTGGACCTCAACCGCACGGCCATGCGGGAGCTGGGTGGCGAGACGACCCTGGTGATCGTCCCCGGCGCCACCCACCTGTTCGAGGAGCCGGGCGCGCTCGAGGAGGTCGCCCGCCTGGCCCGCGACTGGTTCGTCGGGCACCTGCAGCCGGTGCCCCGCCGCACCTGAGATGACGCCGGCATGTCACCGGCT
>DATABK010000673.1:0-5847 GCA_036259695.1 Actinomycetes bacterium
CTGATCTCGGCGTTGGCCACCGCCCGGGCCGTCTGGAGGGTGAAGTGCTCGGTGGTCATGAACTGCATGACCAGCTGGCGGTCGGCGGCGGCCGGGGGCCCGTCCACGGCTCAGAACGCGCTCAGCAGGGCCGGGTCTTCGAGCAGGTCCCGGAGGTGGGCCAGGAACTGGGCGGCGTAGGCGCCGTCGACGATGCGGTGGTCGAAGGAGACCGCGGTCGTCATGAGCTGGCGGACGGCGAGCTGGCCGTCGACCACCCAGGGGCGGGGGGCGATGAGGCCGGTGGCCAGGATGGCGCACTCGGGCTTGTTGATGATCGGGGTGCCGGTCTCGACCCCGAACCCGCCGACGTTGGTGATGGTGATGGTGCCGCCGGTGAGGTCGGCCGGGGCGGCCTTGCGCTCCCGGGCCAGGGCGGTCAGGCGGGTCAGCTCCCGCGACAGGTCGAGGATGCCGAGGGTGTCGGCGTCCTTGATGTTGGGGACCAGCAGGCCGGTGGGGGTGTCGGTGGCGATGCCGAGGTTGACCCAGCCCTTGACCACGATCTCGCCGGCGGCCTCGTCCCAGGACGAGTTCATCAGCGGGTAGGAGCGGACGGCGGCGCACAGCGCCCGGGCGACCACGGCCAGCGGGGTCAGCTTGAGGCCGTCGGCCGCCGGCAGGGCCCGCAGGCGGTCCCGCAGCTCCATCAGCCGGGTCGCGTCCACGGTCAGGAACTCGGTGACGTGCGGGATCGAGAAGGCCGAGGCGGTCATGGCGGCCGCGATCTGGCGGCGGGTCCCGCGAACCGGGATCCGCTCCTCGGACCGGTCGCGCGGCTGGCGGGCCACGGCGGCGGGCGCCGCAGCGGCCGGCTGGGCGCCGTCGAGGGCGCCGTCGACGTCCTCGCGGGTGATGCGGCCGTCCTTGCCCGTGCCGACCAGGGCGGTCAGGTCGACCCCGCGGTCCTTGGCGTAGCGGCGCACCGGCGGGGTGGCCTTGGGCCGCTGGGCCGGCCGGGCCGGAGCAGCCGGCAGCGACCCGGCTCGGGGCTCAGCCCCCCGGTGGGGGAGCGTAGCCGACCCGGAAGGGGCGTGCGGCCGGTTGTCCACAGCCGAGCCGGGGCCGCGGGCATGGCCGATCCGGCGCCGGCGCACCTGCTGGCGCTCCCCCGGGCCGACCAGGGTGGCCTGGAGCTCCTGCTCGGGCTGGGCGGTGGCCGCCCCGGCCTGGGCCGGCGCGGTCGCCGGGGCCGAGGCGCTGGCCGTCGCGGCCGCTCCCCCGCCGGTGTCGACGCTGATCAGCGGGGCGCCGACCTCGAGGGACTCGCCCTCGCCGGCGTGGAGCTTGACCACCGTGCCGGCGTACGGGGCCGGGATCTCGACCACCGCCTTGGCCGTCTCGATCTCCACGATGGGCTGGTTCAGGCTGATGGCGTCGCCCTCGGCGACCAGCCAGCGCACCACCTCGCCGTCGGTGAGCCCCTCGCCCAGGTCCGGGAGCTTGAACTCGCGCTCGGCCATGTGGGAGCTGTTTCCTCCTCAGCTAGAAGTCCAGGCTTCGCTGGACGGTCCAGAGGACGCGGTCGACGCCGGGGAGGTGGGCTTCCTCGAGGCGGGCCGGCGGGTACGGGATGTCCAGGCCGGTGCAGCGCAGCACGGGCGCCTCCAGGTGGAAGAAGGCGGCCTCGCTGACCCGGGCGGCGACCTCGGCGCCCATGCCGAGGAACTGCGGGGCCTCGTGCACGACCACCATGCGGCCGGTCTTGGCGGCCGAGGCGACCAGGGTCTCCTCATCCAGCGGGACCAGGCTGCGCAGGTCGATGACCTCGAGCGAGCCGATGCCCTCCTCCTCGGCGGCCTCGGCGGCGTCCATGGCCACCTTGACCATGGGGCCGTAGGCGACCAGGGTCAGGTCGCTCCCCTGGCGCAGCACCCGGGCCGTGCCGATCGGCTCGGTGGTGACCGGCAGGTCGACCTCCTGCTTGGCCCAGTAGCGCCGCTTGGGCTCGAGGAAGATGACCGGGTCGTCGCTCTCGATGGACTGGCGCAGCAGGGAGTAGGCGTCGGCGGCCGAGGACGGGGTGACCACCTTGAGGCCGGCGGTGTGGCCGTAGATGGCCTCGGGGCTCTCGGAGTGGTGCTCGACGGCCCCGATGGCCCCGCCGTAGGGGATACGGCAGACCACCGGCATGGGCTGGGTGCCGGCCGAGCGGTTCCGGTACTTGGCCAGGTGGCTGATGATCTGGTCGAGGGCCGGGTAGCTGAAGCCGTCGAACTGCATCTCGGGCACCGGCCGGTAGCCGCGCAGGGCCAGCCCGATGCTGACCCCCATGATCGCCGACTCGGCCAGCGGGGTGTCCATCACCCGCTGCTCGCCGAAGTCCTTGAGCAGCCCGTCGGTGATCCGGAAGACCCCGCCGAGGGTGCCGACGTCCTCGCCCAGCAGGACCACCCGGTCGTCGGTCTCCATGGCGTCGCGCAGGGCGGTGTTGAGCGCCTTGGCCATGGTGATCTGCGCCATCGGTGCCTCCCTCAACCCTCGGCCTGGAACTGGGCCTCGAACTCCTCCAGCTGGCGCCACTGGGCCAGCAGGGTGGCCGGCGGGTCGGCGTAGACGTGGTCGACCAGGTCGGACAGCGGCGGGTCGGGCATGTTCTCGACCGTGGCCCTGACCTCGGCCGCCACCCGGTCGGCCTCGGCCTGGACGTCGGCCTCCAGCTCCTCGGTGAACAGCCCGGCCCGCTCCAGGAACGCCCGGTAGCGGCCGATCGGCTCGCGGGCCTTCCACATGTCGAGCTCGTCCGAGGTCCGGTAGCGGGTCGGGTCGTCGGTGGTGGTGTGGGCCCCGAGCCGGTAGGTGATGGCCTCGATCAGGGTCGGCCCGGCCCCGTCGCGGGCCCGGTCGGCGGCCGCCTTGGTGACCGCGTACACGGCCAGGACGTCGTTGCCGTCCACCTGGACCCCGGGGAAGCCGAAGCCGAAGGCCCGCTTGTAGACGGGCCCGGCCATCTGCTTGGCCAGCGGCACCGAGATGGCCCACTGGTTGTTCTGACAGAAGAAGACCACCGGGGCGCTGTGCACGGCGGCGAAGTTGAACGCCTCGCTGACGTCACCCTCGCTGGTCGCGCCGTCCCCGAAGTAGGCCACGGCGCAGACCTCGGCCCCGTCCCACTTGGCCCCGATGGCGTAGCCGACCGCGTGCAGGGCCTGGGTGCCGATGGGGATCGAGTACTGGGCCAGCTTGTGCCGCTGGGGGTCCCAGCCGGACAGGTTGGCTCCCCGGTACAGGCCGAGGACCGACAGCACCTCCATGCCGGCCCTGACGTAGACGACGCCGTGCTCGCGGTAGGAGGGGAAGACGAAGTCGTCCGGCCGCAGGGCCCGGGCGCTGCCGACCTGGGCCGCCTCCTGGCCGAGACAGGGGGCCCAGATGCCGAGCTGGCCCTGGCGCTGGAGGTTGTTGCCCTCGACGTCGATGCGCCGCACCACCACCAGCTGGCGGTACAGGTCACAGAGCTCGGCGTCGCTCAGGTCGACCTTGTAGGTGTCGTGCTGGAGGAGCGTCCCGTCCTCGCCGAGCAGCCGAACCTGCTCGTCGGTCTGGTCCATGCCAGTGTCTCCCGCGTCGTTGCGCCGACCTCCTGATCCTACTCGTCTGGAGGGGGGCAATACACAAGGGCCGGAACCCTCACAGGTTCCGGCCCTTGCGGGTGCCGCCCGGGGGGAGGCGGCGCTTCCGGATCGCCAGGGGACCGCTCCCGTTCGGTCGCCACCGGCGATGACAGCGTGAACGTACTGCGCTGTTCCCAAACGGAACATCAGGGGAACTACGGATATGGTCACACTGGAAGTTGTAGGACGGACTATCTGAAACCCGCCCCCGGATGGCCCGAATTGACTACCCAGAAGCGGCACCGGGCTATCCGACTGTGGGCTTTCGAAACCCCTCAGAAGGTGGTACACCGTGAGAGGCCAGTTGTGCCTCGCCCCGAGGAGGGATGCCAGTGGCGTTACCACCGGACTCGGAAGTGGTCGAGGAGCCAGCGCCAGGCAGTGCCGAGCGCCTCTCCTACCTGGACGCGGGGGGCAGGCTCGCCTCCCGGGAGACGGCGCAGTTCGCGGTGGTCCGCGACTTCGACGACCACGGCAACGTGATCTCGCTCATCACCGAGCGCCTGACGCACTGACGAACCGAAGGTTGTGAACCGGGGGGCGGCCCCATGGCCGCTCCCCGTGCTCGTCGACGGCAAGCGACTGCTGATCACCGGGGTGCTGACGCCCGGGTCGATCGCCTATGCGGTGGCCCGCGAGGCCCTCGACAACGGGGCCGAGGTGGTGCTCACCGGCTTCGGCCGCACCCGCTCCCTGACCGAGCGGACGGCCAGGCGGCTGCCCCGTGAGGTCGACGTCCTGGAGCTGGACGTCAACCGGCCCGAGGACGTGCGGGCGGTCAACGATGAGCTGGCCGGCCGCTGGGGCACGGTCGACGGCGTGCTCCACGCCATCGCCTTCGCCCCGGCCGACGCGCTCGGGGGCAACTTCCTCAACACCCCGTACGAGTCGGCCTCGACCGCCTTCCAGGTCTCGGCCTTCTCGCTCAAGGAGCTGACCGCCGGCCTGCTGCCGGTGCTCGAGAACCACCACGCCTCGGTGGTCACCCTCGACTTCGACGCCCGGGTCGCCTGGCCGGTCTATGACTGGATGGGCGTGTGCAAGGCGGCCCTGGAGTCGGTCACCCGCTACCTGGCCCGCGACCTCGGGCCCAAGCAGATCCGGGTCAACGCCGTCAGCGCCGGCCCGATCCGGACCATGGCCGCCAAGGGCATCCCCGGGTTCAGCCTGCTGGCCGACGCCTGGTCCAAGCGGGCCCCGCTGGGCTGGGACGTCGGCGACCCGACGGTCGTGGCCCGGGTCGCCCTGTGGTTGTTCTCCGACTGGTCGCGGGGCGTCTGCGGCGAGCTGATCCACGTCGACGGCGGCTTCCACGCCATGGGCACCGACCTGCTCTCCAAGGAGGAGCAGGCCCGCCTGGCAGCCGAGGACGGGTAACCGGCGGAGCGGCCCATGGCGGAACCGGCCATCCTGCCGACCATCCTGGTGGTCGCCGACGACGGGCGCCTGCTGGACGCGCTCGCCGGCGACCTGGAACGGCGGTTCGGGGGCGGCTACCGGATCCTGGCCGAGCGCTCCCCCGCCGGCGCCCTGGCAGCCCTGGAACGGCTGGCCGAGGGGCCCGGCCCGGTGGCCCTGGTCATCGCGGCCCGGCAGATGCGCGACATCGACGGGCTGGCCGTGCTCCAGCGGGCCCATGAGCTCCTGCCCTCGGCCAAGCGGGTGCTGCTGGAGCACCGGGGCGAGTGGACCTCGGGCGAGCCGGTGGTCAGGGCCATGACCCTCGGGCAGGTCGACTACGTCCTGTTCCGCCCCTGGCTGCCCATCGAGCAGTTCCTGTACCTGCCGGTGAGCGAGTTCCTGGCCGCCTGGGAGAAGTCCCTGGCCCCCTCGACCGAGGCCATCCAGATCGTCGGCAAGCGCTGGGCCGCCCGCTCCCACGAGCTGCGCGACACCCTGGCCAGGGTCGGCATCCCCTACGGCTTCTACCCCGAGGACTCCCCCGACGGCCGGCGCCTGCTCTCCCAGGCCGGCGAGGACGGCCGCCGCCTGCCGGTGGTGCTGTTCCGCCGCGGCCTGGTCCTGGTCGACCCCACCCACGCCGAGCTCTCGGCCGCCCTCGGCATGCGGACCACCCCGGCCCCCGGCGGCTGCGACCTCCTGATCGTCGGGGCTGGGCCGGCCGGCCTGGCCGCGGCCGTCTACGCCGGCTCCGAGGGCCTGGCCGCCCAGGTCCTGGAGCCGTCCGTCCCCG
>DATABK010000674.1:0-1622 GCA_036259695.1 Actinomycetes bacterium
CGCCACGGTGGAGTCGCTGGCCGAGAACACCTCCGACGCGTGTGTAGCGCCGCTGTTGTGGGGTGGTGCGCTCGGCGTACCCGGGCTGCTCGGCTACCGGGCCGCGAACACCCTGGACGCGATGGTCGGCCACCACAGCGCCCGCTACGAGCAGTTCGGCTGGGCCGCCGCCCGCCTGGACGACACCCTCACCTGGCCGGCAGCCCGCCTGGGCGCGGGACTGACGTGCCTGCTGGCGCCCGTGGTGGGCGGGGAGGCCGGGCGGGCCTGGCGGACGCTGCGGCGCGACGGCGGCGCCCATCCCAGCCCCAACGCCGGGCGCATGGAGGCCGCCTTCGCCGGCGCGCTGGGGGTGCGGCTGGGCGGCACCAACCGCTACGGCGACCGGGTCGAGCAGCGGCCCGCCCTCGGTGGCGGCCCACCGCCTGGCCCCGACGACGTCGACCGGGCGGTCCGGCTGTCGTTGCTAGTCGGGTCGGCCGCGGCCGTGCTGGCCGCGCTGGCGGGCCGGCGATGAGGGGCCTGCTGGTGGCCGGGACGGCCTCAGATGTTGGCAAGAGCGTCGTCGTCGCCGGGCTCTGCCGCTGGCTGGCCAGGCGCGGGATTAAGGTGGCCCCGTTCAAGGCCCAGAACATGGCCCTGAACTCGGCCGTCACCCCCGACGGGGCCGAGATCGGCCGAGCCCAGGCCGCCCAGGCGAACGCCGCCCGGGTGGCGCCGGAGGCGGCCATGAACCCGATCCTGCTCAAGCCCAGCAGCGAGCGGACCAGCCAGATGGTGGTCCTGGGCCGGCCCGTGGCCGAGCTGGACGCCCGCGCCTACCAGGAGCTGAAGCCGCGACTCCGCAGTGTGGTCCTGGAGGCCCTGGCCAGCCTGGCCGACCGCTTCGAGCTGGTCCTCTGTGAGGGCGCCGGCAGCCCGGCCGAGATCAACCTGCGCGCCGACGACTTGGTCAACCTGGGCCTGGCCAGAGCGGTCGACCTGCCCGTGGTGGTCGTGGGCGACATCGACCGCGGTGGGGTGTTCGCCAGCCTGTTCGGGACCCTGGCCCTGCTCGAGGCGGCCGACCAGGCGCTGGTGGCCGGGTTCCTGGTCAACAAGTTCCGCGGCGACCCGGCCATCCTCGCCCCCGGGCTGGATCAACTCGGCCGGCTCACCGGTCGGCCGGTCCTGGGCGTGCTGCCATGGCGGCGGGGGCTGCGGCTGGACGCCGAGGACTCAGTCGAGCTGGGCACCCCGGGCGAGGGGGCGGCGCCGCCCCGCGGGACCGACCCGCTGCAGGTGGCGGTGATCCGGCTGCCCTGGCTGTCGAACTTCACCGACCTGGACCCATTGGCGGCCGAGCCGGGGGTGACGGTGCGGTTCACCGCCGCGCCGGCCGAGGTGCTCGCGGCCGACCTTGCAGTGGTGCCCGGCACCAAGGCCACCGTCGCCGACCTGGCCTGGCTCCGGCGCAGCGGGCTGGACCGGGCCCTGGCCGACCGGACCGCCCGCGGCCTGCCCACCCTGGGCATCTGTGGCGGCTACCAACTCCTCGGCCACCGCATCGTCGACCAGGTCGAGAGCCGCGCCGGCGAGGTCGCCGGCCCGTCGCTGCTGCCCGTGGAGACGGTCTTCCAGCC
>DATABK010000675.1:0-2799 GCA_036259695.1 Actinomycetes bacterium
AACCGGGCCCCGGAATGGGACCGGCCGGTCCATGCCGACGACAGCCGGCCCGACACCCCGGCCGAGGAGCCGGGGCCGGGCGACCGCGAGCGGCTGGTCGACGACTTCCACCGGCTCTACTACGAGTCCGGCGAGGCCGGCGGGACCTGGAAGGACACCAAGTTCCTGGGCGTCTCGACCTGGAAGTCCCCGCTCGACCTGTGGGTCTACCAGGAGCTGCTGTGGGAGCTGCGGCCCGGCCTGATCGTCGAGACCGGCACCGCCCACGGCGGCAGCGCCCTGTACCTGGCCACCCTGTGCGAGACCATCGGCTGCGGCGAGGTGGTCAGCATCGACATCGGCGAGTGGCCCGACCGGCCGGCCCACCCGCGGCTCACCTATGTCGTCGCCTCCTCGACCGACCCCCAGGTGGTCGCCCAGGTGGCCGAGCGGGCCCGGACGGCCGGCACGGTGCTGGTCGTGCTGGACTCCGACCACAGCCGCGACCACGTCCTGGCCGAGCTGCGGGCGTATGCCCCGCTGGTCACCCCGGGCAGCTACCTGGTCGTGGAGGACCCCAACGTGAACGGCCACCCGGTCTACGAGGCCTTCGGGCCCGGGCCGATGGAGGCCGTCCTGGACTTCCTCAAGGAGCGCGACGACTTCGAGGTCGACCGTTCCCGGGAGAAGTTCCTGCTCACCTTCAATCCCGGCGGCTGGCTGCGCAGGCGATGAGCCGCTTCTTCGACCGCGACGTCCTCGGCCGTCTGCCCGTAATCGGGCCGGGGGAGCAGCCCTGTCTCAACCGCCACCCGTGGACGGGCTATGGCTGCCAGGCCGTCAGGGGTCATCCGCTGCCCTGCCGCTACTACTCTGAGAGGGGCTGGCATGTGGAGTGGTACCCCGCACCGTAGCGACGCCGACCTCAGGAGGGCAGCGATGGAGGCTGGGAACACCCCGGCCGAGCTCTACCTCGACCTGCTGAAGAAGTGCCTGACGCGGTACATGTTCGGTGAGCACTACGTCCCGGCCATCCCGCCCAAGGGCACCCTCAAGTATGCCGTCTCCGAGCCGATCCGCAGGTGGCTGGCCGGCAAGAAGATGGAGATCATCCGCCACGTCCCCTTCGACGAGCCGACCCGGCGGGAGGGCCGCGACTGGCCGGCCCAGGCCGAGAGCATGATCGGGCTGTACCGGCTCGACAACCTCCAGCGCTGCATCACCGACGTGCTCCGCCGGGGCGTGCCCGGAGATCTCATTGAGTGCGGCGCCTGGCGGGGCGGGGCGACCATCTTCATGCGGGCCGTCCTCGCCGCCTACGGCGACACCCAACGCCGGGTGTGGGTGGCCGACTCCTTCCAGGGCCTGCCCAAGCCCGACCCCGAGCGCTTCCCGGCCGAGGCCGGGGACAAGCACTGGACCTGGGACCAGCTGGCCGTCTCGGTGGAGGAGGTCAAGGCCAACTTCGAACGCTACGGCCTGCTCGACGACCAGGTCCGGTTCCTGCCCGGCTGGTTCAAGGACACCCTGCCGTCGGCGCCGATCGACCGGCTGGCCGTGCTCCGCCTCGACGGCGACATGTACGGCTCGACCATGGACGCGCTCGAGGCCCTGTACCCCAAGGTCTCCCCGGGCGGCTACGTGATCATCGACGACTACGGCAACATCGCCCAGTGCAAGGAAGCCGTGACCGACTTCCGTAACGCCCACGGGATCATCGACCCCATCGAGTCGATCGACTGGACGGGCGTGTACTGGCAGCGTTCCGCCGGCGACGCCGGCTAGCCGGCCCGCGTCTCGGCGCCGACCAGGTTGTCGACCGGCTGGTCCCGCTGCAGCGCCTCGAACAGGGCCAGGGCGCGCTGGCGGTCCCACTGGACGACCGAGCCGGCCCCGGGGACGGTGGCCGTGCCGGCGACCGGGACGGTGGCGGCGATCCCGCCGCCCCCGCTGATGTCGCGCATGGCGAACGGGAACCGGACCAGGTTCCAGACGTGGGCCGCCTGGTCGACGGCGACGGCCTCGGTCCCCCGCAGGAGCAGGGGGACGCTGCGGAACGGGTTGAGCACCGTGGCCGGGCTGGTCGACCTCTTGATCAGGGAGCCGAGGAACTCCTGCTGGCGCTCGACCCGGTCCAGGTCGCCGCGGCCGCCGGCCCGGGTGCGGACATAGGCCAGGGCCTGCCGGCTGCCCGCCGCCTGGCAGCCGGCCTTGACGTTGAGGCCGGCCATGGGGTCGCGCATGGCCCGGTCGGGGCAGATCTGGACCCCGCCGACGGCGTCGACCACGCTGGCGAAGCCGTCGAAGCCGACCTCCATGTAGCGGTCGAGGCGGATGCCGGTGACCTCCTCGACCGTGCGGGCGAGCAGCTGGGGGCCGCCGAAGGCGTAGGCCGCGTTGAGCTTGCTGCGGCCATGCCCGGGGATGGGCACATAGGAGTCGCGGGGCAGGCTGATCAGGACCGGCTTGCCGGTGCCCCGGGGGATGTGCAGCAGCATCATGGTGTCGGCCCGGCGCCCGGCGGCCTGGCCGGTGCCGAGCTCGCGCCGGCGGGACTCGTCCAGGCCCTGGCGGCTGTCGGACCCGACGATCAGCCAGTCGGCCCCGGGGGTGGCGGCCGGCCGGCCCTCGTAGTCGGCCAGGGCCTCGACCCGGTTGAGCCGGGAGTCGACCCAGACGCCCAGCCCGACCAGCAGCACGACCAGGACCAGCAGGGTCACGCCGATGCGGCGCCCCCAGCGCCGGGGCCGCCGGGCCTTGGGGGCCCGCCCGCCGCCACCGCCCGGGCCCCGGGGCGGCCGCTGGCGCTGCTCACGGGGC
>DATABK010000676.1:0-2718 GCA_036259695.1 Actinomycetes bacterium
GCGCGACCCGCCTCCTTTCCTTCACCGAACGGCACCTTGCCATCCGCGGGACCAGCATCCCGCGGCGGCGACGCCCGGTCATGGGCCGAACGACCGGGACCCGGCGGGACCTCCGGCCCTAGGGCTCAGGGCCGGAGGCGGCCAGCCTGAACGGCGTCTTCCGGGGCGGCTGGGCCACGCCGTGATGGCGGGGTGGTCGCCCGGTCGGTCAGCGGGGGCGGCCCTGGCGCAGGGCCTCGACGGACCTGGTGATCCGCCGTTGCCGGGTCTCCTCGGTCTTGGCCCCGGTGACCTGGAGGACGTGCCAGGACTTGTTGCTGTAGGACAGGCCGTCGAAGGTGGCCCGGGCCGCCGGCTCGGCGTCGAGCGCGGCCGCCAGGTCGTCCGGCACGGTCACCTCCCGGGGCGCGGTGTCCGGCTCCAGGTCGACCTCGACCTCGTCCCCTCCGGCCACCCCGGCCCCGGCCCGGTGCTCGGCGCTCAGGCTGACCATCGACCTCCCGCCCATCGAGGCCACGGTGCTGCGGTAGCTGTAGCCGTTGACGGTCACCTTGACCGCCGGCCGCTTCCCCGACCCGAGGGCCTCCATCACCTCGTCGGGGACCTCGATGCCGGTGGTGGTCTTGCCGGTCTGCACGATGGTGGTCCGAAATCGCATGTCGCTCCTCCGTCGGTGAGGCCGGGTTCCCATCGGCCTCGGGGTCGCGCCGGGCGTTGTTGGCGACCCGTCCTCGATATCGTTCAACAAAGGGCTGACCGGCTCCAGCGGCCGACGTAGGATTGGCGCCCGCAGGTGGGGGGAGGTCGAGCTGATGGCGGGCAACAGGATCGTTCGGCGGTCGGTGACGCTGCGGGACGTGGCCGCCGCGGCCAGGGTGCACGTGGCCACGGCGTCGCGGGCGCTCGACTCGGAGACGGCGCACCCGGTGTCGCCGGAGACGCGGGCGCGGGTCAAGCAGGTCGCCGAGGAGCTCGGCTACCAGCACCACATGATGGCCAGGGGGCTGCGCCGGGGGTTCAGCTCGACCGTCGGGGTGGTGGTGGCCGACCTCGGGAACCCGTACACGGCCCCGGTCCTGCGCGGGCTCCAGAGCCGCCTGGAGGCGGCCGACTACATGGCCCTGATAACCGAGTCGCGGGACGACCCCCAGGTACTGGCCCGGGCGGTCGGCCATCTCCTGGCCCGCCAGGTGGACGGGCTGGTGGTGCTGGCCGTGCGCTCGGGCGACCTCGACCGGGTCGTCGGCTGGGCCTCGCGGGTGCCGGTGGTGCTGGCCGTGCGCAGCCTGCCCGGCTCCAGGGTGCCGGCCGTGACCCACGACGACCTCGGCGGGGCCAGGCTGGCGGCCGCGCACCTGGCCGAGCTCGGCCACCGCCGGGTCGTCCAGCTGCCGGGGCCTCCGGACATGCAGCCGTTCAAGGACCGCGACGACGGCTTCACCGAGGCCGCCGCCTCCCTGGGCCTTGAGGCCTGGGCGGTGCCGCCGGCCAGCCGGCCGGACGTCATGGAGGGCCGGCGGCTGATGGCCGCGGCCCTCGAGCGCCTGGGCCGGACCACGGCCGTGTTCGCCCACAACGACGCCATGGCCATGGGCGCGGTCCGGGCGCTGCGCGACGCCGGGCTCGGCTGCCCCGGCGACGTCTCGGTGATCGGCTACAACGACGTCCCCATGGCCGACTGCCTCGACCCGCCGCTCACCACCATCCGGCTCCACGGCGGCGAGATCGGCCACCAGGCCGGCGAGGTCGTGCTGGCGGCGATCCGCGGGCTGCCCGTCCCCGACCTCGGCGCCCCGGCGACGCCGGCCGAGCTGGTCGTGCGGGCGAGCACGGCCCCGCCCCGGAGGCGGTAGCGGGAGCGGTCACAGGATGCGCCGTGCCCGGCGGAGCTGCCGGGTGGCATGGCGCTGTTCGTGCCGGCCCCGGTAGGGGGCCGCCCCCAGGTGGCCGCGGCCGGTCAGGGCGACCAGCAGGCCGGCGGCGGTGCAGGCGCAGGCGACGGCCAGGGTGGCCGGCACCCCGACCCGGTCGGCCAGCGACCCGGCGACGGCCAGGCCGGCGGCGCCGGTGACGTTGATGGCGGTGGTCATCCAGGTGGCCGACTCGGTCAGGGTCCCGGGGGGCGCGAGCTCCGCCGCCAGCACGTAGGCCGAGCTCTCCAGCGGGGCCAGCACCAGCCCGACCAGGGCCATCACCGCCCCCAGGGCCAGCAGCGAGCCCGTGAGCGGCATCGGGGCGCAGGCCAGCACCAGCACCGCGAGCAGGCCGAGGTAGCGCCGGCCGGGGAGCGTGCGCCAGGTCCGGCTCCCGTACCAGAGGCCACCGACGGCGCTGGCCGCGGCCCAGGCGGCCAGCGTGAGGGAGGCGGCCTCGGCCGACCCGGCCTCCCGGGCCGCCCCGACCAGGCCGATCTCCCAGATGCCGATGGCCGCGCCCACGCCGGCCAGCGACAGGGCCAGGGTCCGCATGCCCGGGACGCTCAGGGCCCCGGCCCAGCCGACCCGGTCCGACCGGGTGGCGCCGGTGCCGGCCTGGGCCCTCGACACCGGCGAGGCCACGAACCCGATCGTCCCGGCGACGGCCAGCCCGGCCGTGGCCAGCACCCCGGCCGCCGGCCGGTACAGGGTGGCCAGCCCGCCGGCCAGCAGCGGCCCGGCCACGAACAGCAGCTCGTCCAGGACAGCGTCGAGGGCGTAGGCGGTCTGGAGCCTCGGGCCC
>DATABK010000677.1:0-5364 GCA_036259695.1 Actinomycetes bacterium
GCCGGCCGGATCTGTGATAGCTCTGGCGTCATGCGAGCGCTTCTCCCTCAGATCCTGACCGCCGTCCTCGGCCTGGTCGCGGTAGGCCAGGGCGGCCGCGACCAGGCCGAGGACGGCGGTCAGGATCTGAGGGAGAAGCGCTCGCATGACGCCAGAGCTATCACAGATCCGGCCGGCACTCCGGGGCGCTAGGACTTCCTGGCCTTGCGGCGGCGGCCGGACCCGAGCACCGAGTCCAGGACCAGGGCCAGGCCGATGGCCAGCAGCCAGGAGTCCTTGGCCAGGCCGACGCCCTGCTGGCTGGGGGCGACGCTGCCCTCGCGGGTGGTCCCGGGGGCCTTGAGGTACAGCCGGGTCAGGGAGCCGCCGAACAGGCTGAGCCCGAGGCCGGCCAGACTGGAGGGGACGAACCCGATGCCGAGCAGGGCCGCCCCCAGGGCGATCTCGCTCGACGACAGCAGCTGCATGAAGTCCTTGGGGTCCATGTCGGCGAACTGGGGGAAGGCGTTCACGGCCTGCCCGTGGAGCCACCTGGCGGTGTCCTCGTCGGCGCCCAGCTTCTGCAGCCCCTGATCGACGATGATGGCGCCGGTCGCCAGCCGCACCGGGACGTGCCAGAGCTTGGTCGCCATCTCGGTTCTCCTCACGACGGATCGAAATTGTTGCCACAGCAACGTACCCCCTGGGCGGTCCCCGAACCCGGCCGGCGGAGGCGGAACAAGCCTTGTGCTTGATCAGAATCGCCTGTTACGGTTCGCCGAACGAGCGTTCTACCCGGCTCGTGGTCCGGTCGGTGGGAAGAAAGTCGCTGGTTCGAAAGCTGGGAGGGAGCGCGATGAAGCCCCGACGCCTATTGGCCCTGTTGACCGCCTGCCTGCTGCTGGCCGCGGCCGGCTGCGGCGGCGGCGGAGACGACGAGGGCGGTGGCGGCGACAACGCCATCACCTTCTGGTCGGCCGAGGACAACGCCGAGCGGGTCAAGGTCCTCCAGGAGATCGTCAACGACTTCCAGGAGCAGAGCGGCGTCCAGGTGAAGCTGGTCACGATCGCCGAGGACCAGCTGGCCAGCCAGATCCAGTCGGCCAGCGCCGCCGGCTCCCTGCCCGACGTGATGGGCTCGCTGTCGCTCGGGTTCGCCCACAGCCTGGCCGCCGACGACCTGGCCGACGGCGACGCGGCCAACGAGGTGATCGAGAGCCTGGGCCGCGACACCTTCTCCGAGCGCGCCCTGTCCCTGGTCCAGAGCGACGGCAAGCCGATCAGCATCCCCGCCGACACCTGGACCCAGCTGCTGGTCTACCGCAAGGACCTGTTCGAGAAGGAGGGGCTGGAGACCCCGGACACCTTCGAGAAGATCCAGGCCGCGGCGACCAAGCTCAACCAGCCGGGCATGGCCGGGATCGTCGCCGCCACCAAGGCCGCCGACGGCTTCACCCAGCAGACCTTCGAGTACTTCGCCCTCGCCAACGGCTGCCAGCTCACCGACGACCAGGGCAACCTCCAGCTGACCACCCCGCCGTGCGTGCAGACCTTCCAGTTCTACAGCGACCTCATCAACAAGGGCTCGACCAAGGGCGGCCAGGACGCCGACACCACCCGGGCCGCCTACTTCGCCGGCAAGGCGGGCATGATCATCTGGTCGTCGTTCCTGCTCGACGAGCTGGCCGGCCTGCGCAACGACGCCCTGCCGACCTGCCCCCAGTGCCGCGAGGACAAGGCCTGGCTGGCCGAGAACAGCGGCGTGGTCACCGCCATCACCGGCCCCAGCGGCACCGAGCCGACCCAGTTCGGCGAGGTGACCAACTTCGCCATCATCAAGGACGGCAACACCGAGCCGGCCAAGCAGTTCGTCGAGTACATGATGAGCGACGGCTACGAGCGCTGGCTGTCGTTCGCCCCCGAGGGCAAGTTCCCGGCCCGGGCCGGCACCCAGGACAACCCCGAGCAGTACATCGAGGCCTGGAAGAAGCTCGAGGCCGGGGTCGACACCAAGGCCCTGCTGTCGGAGTTCTACCCCGAGGACGTGCTGACCGCCCTGACCAAGAGCACCGACACCATGAGCCGCTGGGGCTTCCAGCAGGGCCAGGGCCGCCTGGTCGGGGCCCAGCTGGCCGAGCTGCCCATCCCCAAGGCACTGGCCTCCGAGATCGCGGGGAGGCTGAGCGCGGACGCGGCCGCCAAGCAGGCCCAGGCCGACGTCGAGGAGATCGCCCAGTCGATCGAGTAGCCCGGCGGGGAGGTTAGGCCCATGCGCGAGGGACCGGTCGTCGGGGCCGAGGAGGGTCCCGGCGACCGCACCGAGGGCGGCGCGGCCGCCCAGTCACCGGAGCCGAGGCGGCGCGGGCGGACGCTGGCCCAGCAGGAGGCCAGGGCGGGACTGACGCTGCTGTCGCCGACCCTGATCGTGGTGCTGGCGATGGTGGTCATCCCGATCCTGTGGACCATCGTCATCGCCTTCCAGAGCCTGCGTCTGCGCAACCTCAGGACCCGGCTGTTCGACTTCTCCTTCACCCTGGACAACTTCGAGACCGTGCTGACCTCGCCGGGCTTCCTGGAAGCCCTCAAGGTCACCCTGATCTACAGCATCGTCGGCACGTTCCTGTCGATCGGGCTCGGCCTGGTCGCCGCCCTGGTCGTCCGCAAGCCGTTCAAGGGGCGGACGCTGGTCCGGGCCTCCATGCTGCTGCCGTACGTGGCCCCGGTGGTCGCGGTCACCTTCGTCTGGCAGATCATGCTCAACCCCGAGCTGCATCATCAACGCCATCGGCGCCGACTTCCTCGGCTGGGACGACCGGATCCCGTTCCTGGAGCAGCAGACCGGTTCCCTCAGCATCTTCGGCCTCGACCTGGGGGTCCCGACCGCCCTCATCGTGGTCATCCTCTACCAGGCCTGGCGCTACTTCCCGTTCTCGTTCCTGTTCATCCTGGCCCGGCTCCAGGCCCTGCCCGGCGAGCTGGATGAGGCCGCCCGGGTCGACGGGGCCACCCCGCTGCAGCGGTTCTGGCGCATCACCCTGCCCCAGCTCCAGGGGGTCATCGCCCTGCTGACGGTGCTGCGCTTCATCTGGACGTTCAACGAGTTCGACGACGTCTACCTGCTCACCCAGGGCGGGGCGGGCACCGAGGTGGTCTCGGTGCGGGTGTTCCGCTACCTCACCGGCCGCGGCGACATCGGCGCCGCCGCCGCCCTCTCGCTGGTGCTGGCCCTGCTGCTGGCCGTGCTGCTGTTCCTCTACTTCAAGTTCTTCGTCGGCCGGGTCGAGGAGGCCGATGCCATATGAGCAGGACCGACGTCGGCACCGGGGTCGCCGAGCGCCCTCAGCCGCCCAAGGCGGCGCCCGCGCCGTCCCGGCCCCGCCCGCCCCTCAGCCGCGAGGTCGTCGAGACCCGCGTCCTCGGCGTGCTGAAGTGGGTCACGATCGCCTTCTTCCTGATCGCGACCCTGTTCCCCTTCTACTACATGGTCGAGCTGGCCCTCCGCTCGATCGAGGACGTCGCCCTCGACCCGGGGGCGCTGTGGCCGCCCCGTGGTGCCTCCCTGGCCGCCTTCGGCGAGGTCCTGCGCAGCGTCGAGGACGGCGGCCAGGGCTTCCTGGTCTTCCTGCGCAACAGCGCCATCATCTCCATCGTCAGCGTGATCGTGACCTTGCTGGTGTCGATCCTGGGCGCCTACGCGATCGCCCGGCTGCAGTTCTTCGGCCGTCGCCAGGTCCACTTCCTGTTCCTGGCCGTCTACCTGTTCCCGGCGATCCTGCTGGCCATCCCGCTGTTCGTGTTCTTCACCCGCATCGGCCTGCGCGGGTCGCTGCTCGGCCTGATCCTGGTCTACACCTCCCAGATCGTGCCGGTCACCATCCACATGCTGCGCAACTACTTCGAGACGGTGCCCGAGAGCCTGGAGGAGGCGGCCGCCATCGACGGGGCCAGCCGCCTGACCATCATCCGCAAGGTGGCCCTGCCCCTGGCCATGCCGGCCATCATGGCGACCAGCCTGTTCGTGTTCATGATCGCCTGGAACGAGTTCCTGTTCGCCCTGCTGTTCCTGGTCGAGAACCGTGAGAACTGGACCGTGTCGCTGGGCCTGTCCCAGCTCGCCGGGTCGATCGAGGTCTCCAAGACCACCCTCATGGCCGGCTCGGTGATCCTCACCATCCCGATCATCGTGCTGTTCTTCGCCACCGAGCGGCTCCTGGTCGAGGGCCTGACCGCCGGCGCCGAGAAGGGGTAGCTAGCGGCCGGGCTGGACCAGGCCGGCCTCATAGGCCCAGATGACGGCCTCGACCCGGTCGCGGAGGCCGAGCTTGGTCAGGACCCGGCCGACATGGGTCTTGACCGTGGCCGGGCCGACCACCAGGTCGCGGGCGATCTCGGCGTTGGAGCGGCCCCGGGCGACCAGCTCCAGGACCTCCCGCTCGCGGTCGGTGAGGCGGCCAAGCTCCGGAGGCGGGGTCGGGGCGGCCGGGGCGCGGGCGAACTCGGCGATGAGGCGCCGGGTGACCTCGGGGGCGATCAGCCCGTCGCCTGAGGCCACCGTCCGCACCGCCTCCACCAGCCCCTCGGGCGAGGTGTGCTTGAGCAGGAACCCGCAGGCCCCGGCGCGCAGGGCCTCGAACACGTACTCGTCCGCGTCGTAGGTGGTCAGGACGAGCACCCGGAGCGGGTCGGCGACGCCCGGCCCGGCCAGCCGCCGGGTCGCCTCGATCCCGTCCAGGTTGGGCATGCGGATGTCCATCAGGAACAGATCCGGCCGGAGCCGGGCCGCCTCGACCGCCTGGAGCCCATCGGCCGCCTCGCCGACGACCTCGATGTCCGGCTCGGCCTCCAGCACCATCCGCAGCCCGGTCCGGACCAGCGCCTGGTCATCCACCAGGACCACATGGATCATCCCGGGCCGCCGTGGAGGGGGAACCGGGCCGCGACCCGGAACCCGCCGCCGGGACCGGTCCCGGCCTCAAGGTCGCCCCCGAACAGGCTCACCCGCTCGCGCATCCCGACTAGCCCGTGCCCGGCCCCGCCCGTGTCCCGGCGGATCCCGTTGCTGCCGGTGTCGGTGGCGGTGACCTCCAGGGTGTCGGGGGTGTAGCGGACGGTGAGCTCGGCCCGGGTCGGGCCGGCGTGCTTGAGGGTGTTGGTCAGGGCCTCCTGGGCCACCCGGTAGGCGGACAGGTCGACGCCGGCGGGCAGGGGGCGGGGGGTGCCCTCGATCCGGAGGTCGACCGGGAGGCCGGCCGCGGCCACCTGGGCGACCAGGGCGTCGAGCTGGGCCAGGGTGGGCTGGGGGGCGAGGCCGTCGGGGCGGCCGTCGTCGCGCAGGGCCCGGAGCAGGCCGGGCACCGCCTCCAGGCCACGCCGGCCGGCGTCCTC
>DATABK010000678.1:0-6159 GCA_036259695.1 Actinomycetes bacterium
ATCGAGCACCGGGGCAACTTCTACGAGACCGCCGGGGCCATCCGCGACATCCTCCAGAACCACGAGCTCCAGGTGCTGGCCCTGATCGCCATGGAGCCGCCGGCCAGCTTCGAACCCGAGGACGTCCGCAACGAGAAGGCCAAGGTGCTCAAGGCCCTGCGCCGCCTCGAGGGCGAGGCCGTCGACGCCAACGTCGTCCGCGGCCAGTACGGGCCAGGCTGGATCGACGGCAAGGAGGCCGTCGGCTACCGCGAGGAGCCCGACGTCCACCCCGACTCGGTGGTCGAGACGTACGTGGCCGCCGAGCTGCGGGTCGACAACTGGCGCTGGGCGGGCACGCCGTTCTACGTCCGCACCGGCAAGCGCCTGCCCAAGCGGGCCACCGAGGTCGTCGTCCACTTCAAGTCGGCCCCGCACCTGCCCTTCGGGGAGGCGGCCCAGGACGGGCTGGAGCCGAACGCGCTGGTCCTGCGGATCCAGCCCGACGAGGGCATCACCATGCGGATCGGGGCCAAGGTCCCCGGCCCGTCCATGGAGGTGCGCTCGGTCAGCATGGACTTCTCGTACGGCACCTCGTTCTCCGACGACCTGCCCGACGCCTACGAACGGCTGCTGCTGGACGTGATGCTGGGCGACCCGACCCTGTTCCCGCGCTGGGACGAGGTCGAGCAGGCCTGGCAGGTCGTCCAGCCGGTCCTTGACCGGTGGGCCGAGGCGCCGGCCCCCGAGTTCCCCAACTACGAGGCCGGCAGCTGGGGCCCCAAGGCGGCCGACGAGCTGGTCACGCGGGGCCGCCCCGGCCGCCGCTGGCGCCGGCCATGACCGGCCGGAGGGGTCCGGGGAACCCCAAGGGGGTGCCCCGGTGAATCAAGCGGCGACGCAGACGGCGGAGGCGTTCGAGGAAGTCCCGCCGGGCGAGATCGAGCAGGCCCTGGAGCGCCAGCGGCTCCAGGGGGACGGGACCGTGTCGCGGGCCAGTGTGGCCAACCTGGTCGTGGTCACGCCCAACCGGGCCGCCGGCCAGCGGGCCCTGGCCGCGGTCGAGGAGCTGGGCAGCCGGGCCCCGTCGCGCTGCGTGGTGCTGATCGCCGAGCCGCCCGAGGGCCGCCAGGGGGTGCGCTCCTGGGCCCGGGTGGTCAACCGCCGCCCCGCCTCGGGTCCCGAGCTCGTCTGGGAGGAGGTGGTGGTCCAGACCAACGTCCACCCCAGCCACCTGACCGCGGTCGTGCTGCCCCTGCTCCTGCCCGAGCTGCCCGTGTTCACCTGGTGGGAGGGGACCCCGCCGTTCGGGCAGGAGGTGTTCGACGAGCTGACCTCGGTCACCGACCGGCTGATCGTCGACTCGGCCGCGTTCGTCGAACCGGTGGCCGACCTGCGCCGCCTGGCCGGGGTGGTCGGGGTGCTGGAGCCGGCCGTCACCGACTGCGCCTGGGGGCGGCTGACCCCCTGGCGGGAGCTGCTGGCCGCCCCGTTCAGCGGCCCCCAGCTGCGCCCGGCCCTCGACCGGGTCCGCTGGCTGCGGGTCGACTCGGTGGAGCCGACGGCCGGCCAGGAGCTGGTCGGCTGGTTCGCCTCCCGGCTCGGCTGGACGCTGGAATCGGTCCACCAGGCCGGCGACGAGCTGGGCGCCGAGTACCGCACCGGGGCCGGGAGCTGCCAGGTCCGGGTGGTGGCCGGCATCGGCTCCTCCAACCTGACCCGGGTCCACCTGGAGATGGAGACCGACGACGGCCCGGCCAGCGTCCGGGTCGAGGCCCCCCCGAACCACCTGGTGGCCACCGTCGAGGTCCCCGGCCAGCCCACCGGGCGGCGCAAGGTCGGCCGCAGCGCCGGCCCGTCCATCGGCCCGGCCAGCCTCGGGGCGGAGCTGCAGCTGTTCGGCCGCGACCGGGTGTTCGAGGACGCCCTGGCCGAGGCGGCCACCCTGGTGCCCGAATGACGACCGACCGCGTCCAGGTCGTCGAGGGCCCGGACGAGCTGGCCGAGGCGGCCGCCCGGGCGGCCATGGCCGACCTGGAGGCGGCGGTGGAGGCCCACGGCACGGCCACCTGGGCCCTGACCGGCGGGAGCACCCCGGGGGCGGCCTACCGGCGGCTGGCCGCCCACGACCTGCGCGCCGGGGTCGAGTGGGACCGGGTCCGGGTGGCCATGGGCGACGAGCGCTGCGTGCCCCCGGACCATCCCGACTCCAACTGGGGCCAGGCCGCCGCCGCCCTGCTGGACCACGTCCCCGTCCCCGACCACCACCGGCTGCGCCCCCGGGGCGAGCTCGGGGCCGAGGCGGCCGCCGACGCCTACCAGGCGGCCCTGGGCGCCCTGCCGGCCACTCCCGCCGGGGCCCCGCGCCTTGAGGTCGTCTGGCTCGGAGTGGGGGAGGACGGCCACTGCCTGTCGCTGTTCCCGGGCCGCCCCGAGGTCGAGGTCACCGACCGCCTGGTCGTGCCCGTCCACGACAGCCCCAAGCCGCCCCCCGACCGGGTCAGCCTGACCCTGGCCGCCCTGGCCGGGACCGAGCGGCTGCTCGTCCTGGCCGCCGGCCCGGGCAAGGCCGAGCCGGTGGCCCGGGCCCGCGCCGGCGACGGCCGCCTCCCGGTGACCAGGGCCGTCGCCGCCGTACGGGCGGCCGGCGGCTCGGTCACCTGGCTGCTTGACCGCGCCGCCGCCGCCGCCAGCTAAGCTGTGTCGAGGAGGTTGATATGACCGACGCGAACACGCTCAGCGTGACCGACAACCGGACCGGGCGGACCTACGAGATCCCGATCAAGGACGGGGCCATCCCGGCGATGGCGCTGCGCGACATCAAGGCCGACGACGGGGACTTCGGGCTGCTCTCCTATGACCCCGCGTTCATGAACACGGCCAGCTGCCGCAGCGCCATCACCTACATCGACGGCGAGCAGGGGATCCTCCGCTACCGGGGCTACCCCATCCAGGAGCTGGCCGAGCGGGTGAGCTTCCTGGAGGTGGCCTGGCTGCTGGTCGAGGGCGACCTGCCCAACCCCCAGCAGCTGGCCGACTGGAGCGACCAGATCAACCACCACACGTTCGTCAAGGAGAACATCAAGAAGTTCATCGACGGCTTCCACCACGACGCCCACCCCATGGGCATCCTGGTCGGGACGGTGGGGGCGCTGTCGACCTTCTACCCTGACGCCAAGAAGATCGACGACCCGGCCGTCCGCCGCCGCCAGGTCGTCCGCCTGATCGCCAAGATCCCCACCCTGGCCGCCTACGCCTACCGGCACTCCCAGGGCCACCCCTACCCGTACCCCGACAACGAGCTGTCGTACGCCGGCAACTTCCTCAACCTCATGTGGAAGATGGGGGAGCCCAAGTACCATCCCGACCCGGTGCTCGAGCACGCCCTTGACGTGCTGTACACCCTCCACGCCGACCACGAGCAGAACTGCTCGACCAATGCCATGCGGGCCGTCGGCAGCTCCCGGGTCGACCCCTACTCGGCGGCCGCGGCCGCCACCGCCGCCCTCTACGGGCCGCTCCACGGCGGGGCCAACGAGCAGGTCCTGCGGATGCTGAACGAGATCGGGTCGGTCGGCCAGGTCCCGGCGTACGTGGAGCGGGTCAAAAAGGGCGAGATGAAGCTGATGGGCTTCGGCCACCGCGTCTACAAGAACTACGACCCCCGGGCGAGGATCATCAAGCAGGTGGCCGACGACGTGTTCAAGGTCACCGGGCTCAACCCGCTGCTGGAGATCGCGGTCGAGCTGGAGCGGATCGCCCTCGAGGACGACTACTTCATCTCCAAGAAGCTGTACCCCAACGTCGACTTCTACTCGGGCATCATCTACGAGGCCATGGGCTTCCCGGTCGAGATGTTCCCGGTGCTGTTCGCCATCGGGCGGATGCCGGGCTGGCTGGCCCAGTGGGAGGAGAACCTCACCGACCCCGAGCAGAAGATCGCCCGGCCGCGCCAGCTCTACGTCGGCCCGGGCGAGCGTCACGTCGAGGAGGACTGAGCCGCCCCGGCGGCGCCCCGGCGCGGTCAGGGTGAGGGGACTCGAACCCCTGACGCGCCGGCTGGCCGCCGACGTGGCCGACCTTGGCGCACCCTGTTGCCCAGCGTGGGAGGGCCAAGCCTGCTCGACGCGCTCGCGGTTGTCAAGACATACCTCGCAAACCTCCAGGTCGGGCGGTACGACCGTTCAGCCGGGGGACTGGATCCCCGCCAGCAGGGCGACGGCGTTGTCCCCGAGGGCGTCGACGGCGTAGCCGCCCTCCTGGACGACCACCGTCGGCCGGCCGGCCGCGCCCAGGGCGGCCCCGATGCGCCGGAAGCCGCCGGTGGTGACGGCGAAGGCGCCGATGGGGTCGCCGGCGAAGGTGTCGAAGCCGGCCGAGACGACCAGGGTTGCCGGGTCGAAGCCGTCCACCAGGGCCAACGCCTCGGCCAGGGCGGCCAGGTAGGCGTCGTCGCCGGTGCCATCGGGCAGGGGCAGGTTGCGGGTCGTGCCCCGCCCGGGCCCGTCGCCGGCCTCGTTGGCGAACCCGGTGAAGTGCGGGTAGTGGCCGCCCGGGTCGCCGTGCAGGGACACGTACAGGACCTCGGGGTCCTCCCAGAACACGTCCTGGGTGCCGTTGCCGTGGTGGAAGTCGATGTCGACGACCGCCACCCGGCCCCGGCCGGCCAGCGCCCGGGCCGCGATGGCGGCGTTGTTGAGCAGGCAGAAGCCGCCGTAGTAGCCGGGGCCGGCGTGGTGCCCGGGGGGCCGGCAGAGGGCGTAGGCGGCCGGAGCGCCCCCGGCGACCAGGTCGGCGGCGGTCAGGGCGACGTCGGCGGCCGCCACCGCGGCGGCGAAGCTGCCGGCGACCACCGGCGTCGCGGTGTCGAAGCAGAACCAGCCGGGCCGGCCGATACCGCCGCCCGGGTCGCGGCCGCCGCCTCTGGCCAGGCGGCCGAGGGCGAAGGTGTCGGGGATCAGCACCTCTGGGCCGCCGGCGGCCCGCCAGGCCGCCCAGCCCCCCTCCAGGAACCGGACCAGGGCCGGCTCGTGCACGGCCAGGACCGGCGCCGTCCCGTGGGGATCCGGCTCGACCAGCGGGTGGCCGGCCGCGGCCAGGGCGTCCCGGATCCGCTCGGCCCGCTCCACCCGCTCGTACACCGGCCGGACGACCTCGCCGTAGTTGACCTCGTACGGCGGGTCGTGGGCGCGGTGGGCGTCGCCGGCCACCACCGGCATGGGATCCATGCCCGGACCCTACCCGAGGCGGCGGAGGAGGCTGGCCGCGACCTCGGCCAGGGGCCGGCCGGAGCGCCGGGCGAGCTGCCGCAGGTGGACGGCGGCCGCCTCGGCGTCGATGCCCTTGCTGGACATCAGCGCCCCCTTGGCCTGCTCGACCACCGCCTGGCCCTGGACCAGGTCCTGGAGCCGGCGCGACAGCCCGTTGCTGCGCTGGGCCTCGGCGGCCAGCTCGAGCAGGGCGGCCAGCACGGCGGCGAACCCCTCGGCCGCCGCCAGGTCGCCGTCGGTCCAGCGCCTGGGCCGGCGCGAGATCAGCAGGCAGGCCCCGACCGGCCCGCCGAAGAGCCCGATGGGGGCGGCCAGGGCGGCGCCAACGCCGTGGACGGCGGCCGCGTCGGCCAACGGCGCCCAGCGCGTGTCGCCGGTCAGGTCGGCCGCCTGGACCGGCCGCTCCAACAGGAAGGCGTGCACGCTCGGGCCCTTGCTGGCGTGCTCCTGGGCGCGCAGGAAGGCCATGGCGGGCTCGTCGGACCCGCCGGCCGCGCACAGCCGCCCCTGGGTGTCGGCCAGCATCAGGCCGACCCCGTCGACCCCGAGCAGGCGGACGCCCGCGTCCATCAGCACCTGGACCGTCCCGTCGAGGTCGGCCGCCGGGTCAAGGCCCTCCAGGGCCTTCAGGTGGCTGCGGCGGGCGTCGTCCTGGGCCAGGGCGTGCTCGGCCGGGAGGGCCGGTCGGGCCATCTCCTGCGGCCCCAGCCGGCGCAGCAGCCAGCGTACGGCCGGCGCGCCGTCGAGGTCGGGCACCGGCTCGACGGTGGCGGCCACGGTCACCACCTCGCCGCCGCGCCGCCGGAACCGCAGCGGCCGGTCGCTGACCCGCTCGTCGTCGCCCCGGTACAGCCGGGCCACCATGGCCCGGAACCCCCAGCGGTCGGCGCTGGCCGCCTATGTGGCCAGC
>DATABK010000679.1:0-2644 GCA_036259695.1 Actinomycetes bacterium
CACGTCGAGGCGCTCGGTGACCCGCGGCGGGCGCTGGCCGCGGCCGCCGATCACGGCCTTGACGCCGGTCTCGCCCTCAAGCCGGGCACCCCGCTGGAGGCCGTCCTGCCCCACCTGGACGCCCTCGACCTGGTCCTGCCCATGACGGTCGAGCCGGGCTTCGGCGGCCAGGCGTTCGACGACCAGGTGCTGCCCAAGATCGCCGCCGCCTCCCGGGCCATCGCCGGGGCCGGGCGGCCGGTCGCGCTCCAGGTCGACGGCGGCGTCAACGCCGCCACGCTGCCGCGGTGCCTGGACGCGGGCGCCGACGTGTTCGTGGTCGGCACCGCCATCTTCGGCGCCGACGACCCGGCCGCCGCCGCCAAGGCGTTCCGGGAACTGATCGACGGGGGGGCTGGCTGAGGGTGGACGAGATGGTCCTGATCGCCGACGACGACCGCGACATCGTCCGGTTCGTCGAGGTCAACCTCCGGCTGGAGGGCTTCGAGGTGATCACGGCCCACGACGGCCAGGAGGCGCTCGCCAAGGCGCTCGACCTGCAGCCCAACCTGATCCTGCTGGACGTGATGATGCCGCGGATGGACGGCTACGAGGTCTGCACCAAGCTGCGGGCCGACGGCCGCAGCGCCCACATCCCGGTGATCATGCTCACCGCCAAGTCGCTCTCGGCCGACAAGGTGCTCGGCCTCACCGCCGGGGCCGACGACTACATCATCAAGCCGTTCGACCCCATGGAGCTGGTCGCCCGGGTCAAGACGACCCTGCGCCGGGCCAGCGAGATGCGCTCGCTGTCGCCGCTGACCGGGTTGCCCGGCAACCTCCGGATCGAGCAGGAGATCGCCTCCCGGATGGAGCGCGGCAAGGCGGTCGCGGTTGCCTACGCCGACCTGGACAACTTCAAGTCCTACAACGACCGCTACGGGTTCCTCCGCGGCGACGAGGTCATCTCGCTGTTCGCCCAGGTCCTGCGGCAGGCCGCCCAGGACGCGGCCGGCCCCGACGGGTTCGTGGGCCACATCGGCGGCGACGACTTCGTGGCCCTGTTCCCCCCGGAGGCGGCCGAGACCTTCGCCGACCGGGTCATCACCAGCTTCGACGACCGCGTCCCGACCCTGTACGACCCCGAGGACGCCGGCGCCGGCTCGATCGAGCTGGAGGACCGCCAGGGCCAGCTCCGCCGCTTCCCGATCGTGTCGGTCTCCCTCGGCATCGCCTCCAGCGGCCAGCGGGCCTTCGCCAACCACCGCGAGCTCGTCGCCACCGCCACCGAGCTCAAGCACGTGGCCAAGCGCCAGCCGGGCTCCAGCTACGCCCTTGACCGCCGCACCGACGGCTTCTAGCCAGGTCAAGCTGGGTGTACGCTGCTGGTGACGTAGCACGCGCGTCTCCGGGGCGGGGTGGAACTCCCCACCGGCGGTGAGAGCCCGCGACCCCCGGCCCTGACCGGCCGGGGTGGACCCTGTGGAACCCAGGGGCCGACGGTGACAGTCCGGATGGGAGGAGGCGGCGGCCGCGCGCTTGGGCTGCCATGCCCGGCGCGGCCTCCACCACGCCCTGGGCAGGAGGGCAGTGGTGGCAGGAGCGCAGGACCCCGACGAGGCCTGGATGGCCAGGGCGGTGACCCTGGCCGAGCAGGGGCGCGGGCGGGTCAGCCCGAACCCGATGGTCGGGGCCGTGCTGGTCCGCGACGGCCGGGTCGTGGGGGAGGGCTTCCACGAGGCGGCCGGCCGGCCCCATGCCGAGGCGCAGGCGCTGGCCGCCGCGGGGGCGGACGCGGCCGGGGCGACCTGCTATGTGACCCTGGAGCCGTGCGCCCACCACGGGCGGACCCCGCCGTGCGCCGACGCCCTGGTGGCCTCCGGGGTGGCCAGGGTGGTGGCGGCCGTGCCCGACCCCGACCCGCGGGTCGACGGGGCCGGGCTGGCCCGGCTGCGGGCGGCCGGGGTCGCGGTCACCGTCGGGACCGGCGCCGAGGCGGCGTCCGACCAGAACGCCGCCTACCTGACCCACCGCCGCCTGGGGCGGCCCCGGATCACCCTCAAGGCCGCGGCCAGCCTCGACGGCAAGGTGGCGGCCCCCGACGGCACCTCCCGGTGGATCACCGGGCCGGCGGCCCGGGAGGACGCCCACCGGCTGCGGGGCGAGGCCGACGCGGTCATGGTCGGGGCCGGCACCGCCCTGGCCGACAACCCCCGGCTGACTGTCCGCCTGCCCGGCTGGGCCGGGCGCCAGCCCCTGCGGGTCCTGGTCGACGCCGCCGGCCGGGTCGGCGCCGGCGGCCAGCTGTTCGACGACGAGGCCGAGACCCTGGTCGCCACCACCCCGGCCGCCCCAGCCACCGCCGTGGACGCCTGGAAGGCCGCCGGCGCCGAGGTGCTCATGTGCAACGAGGCGCCGGCCGGGGTCGACCTTGAGGACCTGGTCCGGGCGCTGGGGGAGCGGGGGGTGCTGGAGCTGATGGTCGAGGGCGGCCCCCGGCTCCAGGCCAGCCTGTGGGCGGCCGGGCTGGCCGACCGGCTGGTCTGGTACCTGGCCCCGCTGGCCATCGGCGGCCCGGCCGCCCCCGGGCTGGTGGGCGGCGAGGGGGCGGCCACCCTGGCCGCGGCCCGGCGGCTGCGGCTGGCCTCGGCCGACCGCCTCGGCG
>DATABK010000680.1:0-1989 GCA_036259695.1 Actinomycetes bacterium
CCGGTCGGGACGGTAGCCGAGCTCGGCCGCCGCCGCCAGCACCCGCTCGCGGGTGGCCGCGCTCGGCCCGGGGGCGTTGCTCAGGACCATCGACACCGAGGCCGGGGACATCCCGACCCGTTCGGCGACGTCCTCGAGCCGGGGGCGGCGCGGACCTCTTGACATGTCCATGGATACCTCGCATAGTACGGTTTGAAGCGCTTCAAATCAAGCGCTTCAAGGCTGCAGAAGGGAGCCGAGCATGGCAGGTTCGTCCATCGGCGTGGCCGTCATCGGGGCCGGCATGGCCGGCCGGGCCCACGCATCCGGGTACCGAACGGCGTCGACGCTGTACGACGAGGGCCTGCCCGAGGTCCGCCTGGTCGCGGTGGCCGACGTCAACCCCGTCTTCGCCGCCGACACCGCCCGCCGCTTCGGCTACGCGCGGGCCGAGGACGGCTGGGAGGCCGTGGCCAAGGCCCCGGACGTCGACCTGGTCAGCGTGGTCGTGGCCAACCCCCTGCACCGCCCGATCGTCGAGGGGCTGCTGGCCGCCGGCAAGCACGTGCTGTGCGAGAAGCCGATGGCCCCGACCGTCGAGGACGCCGAGGCCATGGTGGCCGCGGCCAGGGCCTCGGGACGCGAGACCGGCATCGGGTTCGTGTTCCGCCGCTCCCCGGCCATCGCCGGGATCCGCGACCAGCTCGAGTCCGGCGCCATCGGCCGGCCGCTGCAATTCAACGGCCACTACTGGTGCGACTACGGCTGCGACCCGAAGGCCCCGATGAGCTGGCGCTACAAGGGCGGCCCGGGGTCGGGCGCCCTTTCCGACATCGGCAGCCACCTGATCGACCTGGCCGAGTTCGTCTGCGGCCCCATCCGCTCGGTCCGCGGGGCGGTCCTGCCAACGGTCATTCCCGAGCGGGCCCTGCCGGTGGGCGCGGCCGTCGGCCACGCCGCGGCCGAGCTCAGCGACGTGACCGAGCCGGTGGAGAACGAGGACCTGGTCAGCTTCACGGCCAGCTTCGCCTCCGGCGCCACCGGCACCCTCTCGGCCTCCCGGGTCGCCTACGGGCTGGCCAACTCGCTCGGGTTCGAGCTGTTCGCCGAGCGCGGGGCGGCCACCTTCGACCTGGCCCGGGCGGGCGAGTTCGGCTTCATCGACCCGGGGCCGGCCGGCCCGACCCAGGGCTACCGCCAGGTCCTGGTCGGCCCGGTCCACCCCTACCTCAGCGGGGGCATGCCGATGGACTTCCCCGGGGTCGGCTACGGGCAGAACGACCTGTTCTCGTTCCAGGCCCGGGCCTTCCTCGAGCAGGTGGCCGGGCTCGACCGGCTGCCCCGGGTCGCCTCCTTCGAGGAGGGGCTCCACAACATCCGCCTGCTGGAAGCGGTCGTCGCCTCGGCCGAGGCCGGCGGCGCCGACGTGGTCATCGACTGACCGAGAGGAGACGTCCGTGAAGCTCGGGGCCTACACCGCCTGCCTGCACGACCAGCCCGTCGCCGACGCGATCCAGACATTGGCCGGCCTCGGCCTGGACAGCGCCGAGATCAACTCGGGAGGGTTCCTGCCCCCCGTCCATCTGCCGGTCCACGACATCCGGTCCAGCCAGGACGCCCGCGAGGAGTACCTGGGGCTGTTCGGCGCGGCCGGGCTGACCCTGACTGCGCTCAACTGCAACGGCAACCCGCTCGACCCCAACCCCGCGGTCGGGCCCCTGCACGCCCAGGACGTGCGCGACTCGATCGAGCTGGCCGCCCTGCTGGGGGTGAAGCGGGTCGTCACCATGTCGGGGCTGCCCGGCTCCGACCCGGGCGCCCGCTACCCGTCATGGACGGTCGAGCCCTGGCACAGCGTCTACCTGGACGCCCGTGACTACCAGTGGAACGAGGTCGGCATCCCCTTCTGGAAGGACATCCAGGCAAGGGCCCAGGCCGCCGACGTCAAGGTCTGCATCGAGATGCACCCCCACAACCTGGTCTACAACCCGGCCACCATGGAGCGGCTGG
>DATABK010000681.1:0-3663 GCA_036259695.1 Actinomycetes bacterium
GTCAACCTCACCAACCACAGCTATTTCAACCTGGCCGGCGAGGCCGCCGGCACCATCGAGGGCCACCAGCTCCAGCTGCACGCCGGCCACTACACCCCGACCGACGCCACCAACATCCCGACCGGGGAGATCGCCCCGGTCGCCGGCACCCCGTTCGACTTCACCTCGCCCCACTTGGTGGGCGAGCGGATCGGCGCGGACGACCGGCAGCTCCAGTACGGCCTGGGCTACGACCACAACTTCGTCCTCGACCGCCCGCCCGGCACCGACGGGACGCTGGTGCCGGCGGCCCGGGTTGCCGACCCGGCCAGCGGCCGGGTCCTGGAGGTGCTGACCACCGAGCCCGGGGTCCAGTTCTACTCCGGCAACCAGCTGGACGGGACCCTGGTCGGCTCCGGTGGGACCGCCTACCGGCCCCGGGCCGGGCTGGCCCTGGAGACCCAGCACTACCCGGACACGCCCAACCAGCCCGAGTTCCCCTCAACCGTGGTCCGTCCGGGCCAGGTCTACCAGTCGGCCACCGTCTACCGGTTCTCGGTCATCGGCTGACCGGCCTCGCCGGCCGGTTCCGGCCGGTCCTCCTCAGCGGTCCGGGGATCCAGGTCGCTGCCGTGCGAGGAAGCCGGGTCGCCGAGGCCGTCGCGCTCCTCGTCGTCGTTCCCGGCCTCGCCGGGGTGGGGCTCAGTCATTGCCGGGCTCCTCGGGGGTCGGGTCCTCGGACGGGCGACGGCGCAGGAGCACCTGGCGGACGGCCAGGACGACCACGCTGGCGGAGGCGAAGACGATGAGGTCGTCGACACCACTCCCGTGGGCCACAATTCCGCTGTCCATGCCGTTCCTATCTGCCGTCTCGTCGGGCCGGACCACGGCTATCCGCCCCGGAGGCGGGGAAACAGGTCGACCGCGATGACCACAGCGATCGTCCTCTACGGCCCCAAGGCTGTCGGGAAGTCCTGGGTGGCCGAGGTGCTCCGGACCCACCTGGGCGTGGCCCACGTCGACGCCGACGAGCTCGTCCTCGGCCTGCTGGCCGCCGGGACCCGGCCCGATCCCGTCGACGGCTGGCTGGCCTGGGTGCGCCGGCGGGTCGCCGATGCCCTTGACCAGCATGGGCTGGTGAGCGTGGAGGCGACGGGGGCCTGGGACAGCGACTGGCGCCTGGCCGACGACCTGGAGGCCGCCGGGGCCAGGGTGCTGCGGGTCTGGGTGTCGGCGCCCAAGCAGGTGGCGATGGGCCGGCTGGCCGGGCGGACCAGGCGGCGGGTCACCGTGCCGGCCGAGGAGGCGAGCTGGATCTACGACCAGGCGACGGCCCGGGCGGCTGGTCGGCGGCTGGACGCCCGCATCGACACCGGCCGGCCACCGGACCCGGCGGCGGTGGTGGCGCGGCTGCGGCCCCTGATCGACAGTTGACGGACCGGTTTCCGGGGCGCGAGGGCGGCTACCCGGGCTGGCATGCCGACCGGGGTGACCGAGATCCAGTGGCGCCAGCTGCGTGTTCGCGGGCTGGTGTTCGACGCGCTCACCGCCGGGCCGCCGGCGGGGGAGCTGGTCGTGCTGCTGCACGGGTTCCCGCAGACCGCCGCCTGCTGGACCGAGGTGGCGGAGACGCTGGCCGCCGCCGGGTACCGGGTGCTGGCCCCCGACCAGCGGGGCTACTCGCCGGGAGCCCGGCCCCCGTCGCTGCCGGCCTACCGGATGCCGGAGCTGGTCGCCGACGTCCTCGCCCTGGCCACCGAGGCCGGGGCGGCCCGGTTCCACCTGGTCGGGCACGACTGGGGCGGCGTGGTCGCCTGGTCCCTGGCCGGCCGGCACCCGGAGCGGGTGGCCACCCTGACCTCGGTGTCGACACCCCACCCGCGGGCCTTCGCGGCCGCGCTGCTGACCAGCGGGCAGCTGCTGCGCTCGGCCTACATCGGGTTCTTCCGCATCCCCCGGCTGCCCGAGCTGGCCCTGGGGGCGCGGGGGGCGCGCGGGCTCCGGTGCCTGCTCGCCCGCAGCGGCCTGGCCCCGGAGTGGGCCGACAGCTACGCCCGTGCCCTGGCCGAGCCGGGGGCGCTGTCGGCGGCGCTGGCCTGGTACCGGGCGGCCCTCCCGTTCGGCCCGGGGGTCCCGCCGGTGGCGGTCCCGACCCGGTACCTGTGGGGGTCGGGCGACCCGGCGCTGGGGCGGCGGGCCGCGACCACCACCGGACGCTGGGTCACGGGGCCCTACCGCCTCGACGTCCTGGAACGGGCCGGCCACTGGCTGCCCGAGCACCATCCCGAGGAGCTGGCCAACCTCGTCCTGGAGCACCTGGCCGGGGAGCCGGCCGCCTGATGCCGGACGCGATCGTGGTCGGGGGCGGCCCGGCCGGCCTGGCCGCCGCCACCTGGCTGGCCAGGTACCGGCGGACGGTGCTGGTGCTCGACAGCCGCGAGCACCGCAACCGCTGGGCCGACGCCACCCACGGGTACCTCGGCCGCGACCCGGTGGCCCCGGCCGAGCTGCTGGCCCGGGCCCGGGCCGAGCTGCTCGCCTACCCGACCGCCGAGGTGTGCCACACCCGGGCGGTCGAGACGGCCCCAGACGGCCACGGCGGGTTCGAGGTCGCCACCGACGCCGGCCGGTTCAGCGCCCGCCGGCTGGTCCTGGCCACCGGCGTCCGGGACGAGCTGCCCCAGGTCGGCGGGTTCCTCGAGCACTACGGGGCCAGTGTCTTCCACTGCCCCTCCTGCGACGGCTACGAGGCCAGCGGCCGCCAGGTGGTCGCCATCGGCTGGAACGAGCAGGTGGCCGGCTTCGCCCTCCACCTGCTGGACTGGGCCAGCCAGGTCACCGTGGTCACCGACGGGCACGGGTTCGAGGGCGACGCCCGCCACCGCCGCCTCCTGGAGGGCCACGGCGTCGCCGTCCGGGAGGAGACGGCCCTGGAGCTGGTCGGCGCCCGGGGCGACCTGCGCGCCCTGCGGCTGGCCGGCGGGGAGCGGATCGACTGCCAGCTCGCCTTCTTCTCGATCGCCCACCACCCACTGACCGGCCTCGGCGACCAGCTCGGCTGCGAACGGGACAAGGACGGCTACCTGGCGGTGGACGCCGAGGGGGCCACCAGCGTCCCCGGGGTGTACGCCGCCGGCGACGTCACCCCCGGCCTCCAGCTGATCCAGGTGGCCGCCGGCAGCGGCGCCGTGGCCGGCGTGGCCTGCGCCCGCTCCCTCAGCGACGGGTGATCCCGGCCGGGCGACCCTGCTGGCTGCTGGCGTAGCTGGGACGGCGCAGCCGGTTGAGGCGGCCGACCGGCACGATGCCCTCGCCGGTGGTCCAGGGGTTGAAGCGCAGGGCCTCGGTGGCCGCCGGGTCCAGCGGGTCGCCGACGGCCAGCAGCCCGACCGTCCGGGACCGGCCCAGCGACCCGGCCAGCCGCAGCTCGAAGACCAGCTGTCCGGTGGCCGCGGCCGACGACAGGTCGGCCAGGGCCCGGCCGGTCCGGGGCCACCGGGCCAGTTGCGGCCGCAGCACCGTCACCACCTCCTGGCCGCCCACCCGGTAGGGGAGGGCGCTGGAGAACGAGCGGTGCAGGAAGCTGCGGCCCGGGAACAGCAGGCGGCGGGCCAGCGGCAGGTCGGCCGAGCTGGTGACCAGGAAGTCCTGGGCCCGGCCGTGCCCGTAGGCGTCGGGCAGCTT
>DATABK010000682.1:0-4946 GCA_036259695.1 Actinomycetes bacterium
GGCCGGGCCCGCCGGGCCGCGGCCCGCAGCCGCCGGGCCGCGGCCGGGTTCCAGGGCGAGGCCAGCATGGCCGCGGCGGTCGGGCCGGCCCCCTGGGGGTTCTCGGCCACATAGGGGATCACCTGGTGGCCGGCCTGGGTGAGCAGGGCCGCCTCGGCCCGGGCCACGGCGTCCTCCCCGCCCTCGTACCGGTAGCGGGTGTGGACCTGGAGGATGCGCATGCGCCCAGGCGCCGTCAGGACCGGAACACGGCCCGGAAGCCCTCCCGGGCCGCGCCCATCCAGGCGTAGTGGCCGTGCAGCTTGGCCTCGACCACCGCCCCGGTGTCGTGCTCGCCGACCTCGAGGCGGCCCCAGCTGAACTCGCTCGAGCGCGGGTGGCCAGGTCGATCTCGGTGGTCAGCGAGCAGGTCACCCCGGCCGCCTTGGCCACCTCGACCAGCTCGGGGCCGGCAAAGCCGCGCCGGACGCTCCCGAACGGGAACGAGAAGGTCCGCGGCCCCGGCCCCAGGTGGCGCTCCAGCAGCTCCAGGGAGGTGGCCAGGTCCTCCGCGAACACCTGGGGCTGGCCCTTGAAGTTGCGGTGGGTATGGGTGTGGCTGCCGATCTCGACCAGCCCCGACCGCTCCAGCTCCCGGCACTGGGACCAGCTGAGCGGCTGCCAGGCCACCGGCGGGGCCTGGTCCCGGTGGCGCCGCCCCCAGTCGTCGAACGGGAACGGCTCGCCGCTGTCCAGGAAGGCGGTGGCCACGAACACGGTCGCGGGCACGCCCAGGCGCTCCAGCACCGGGAGCACGTTGCGGTGGAAGTTCACAAAGCCGTCGTCGAAGGTGACCACGGCCTGCCTTGGCGGCGCCGGCACGCCGGCCCGGGCGCCGGCCACGGCCTCGCCGACGGTGGTGAACCGGTAGCCGGCCTCGAGCAGGTGCTCGAGCTGGCCGGCGAAGCGGTCGGGGGCCACGTTCATGGTCGGCCGCTCCAGCCCCGGGGGCGGCGCGGCCACGCGGTGGTACAGCAGGATGCCGAGGCGGCCGCGGGCCCGGCTGGGCAGGGCGGCGTCCAGCCCGCGGGCGATCCGCCCGCCAAGCCACTTGCCGGTGTCGGCGGCCAGCTGGCGTCTCATTGCGGCTCCTCGCGCCAGGCCCGCCCGCCGTCGCCGAGCGACAGGGCGAGCCACATGAAGGTCACGGTCTCCAGCCCCTGGAAGCTCTCGAAGGTGTTGCCGGTGACGCTCCGGACCAGCATCACCGTCAGCAGCAGCAGGGGCAGCACGGCCCCACCCGGGGTCAGGGCCAGGGTGAGGGCGCGCCGCAGGCTGACGGCGGCCGAGGCGAGCAGCAGTCCGAGCCCGATCAGGCCGGTGCCGACCAGGACCTCGACCCAGGTGCTGTGGATGCCCCCGGTGTCGCGCAGCCCAAGGCGGGCCAGGACCTCGAACCGGGTCCCGGTGAGCAGGCCCCGGCCGACCAGCGGCGACTTCTCCCACACGGGGATGCTGGCCTCCCACCACTCGACCCGGCTGGTCAGCCCGCGGGCCTCCTCGGCGGTCTGGCCCCGGAGCAGGAACGGGGCCGCCTGCTCGACCAGCTGGGGGCCGAGGAAAGCCATCCAGATGGCGCTGCCGAGCAGGACGGCCACCAGCAGCATGCGCCGGTTGCGCAGGGCCAGGAGCACGGCCACGCCGATGGCCAGGGCCCCGTACCCGGTGCGGTACTGGGAGGCGCCGAGGGTGACCACGCCGACCGCGGCCAGGGCGTAGGCCAGGGCCGGCCGCAGGGGCCGGCCGCCGCCCCCGGGCCGGGCCCGGGCCAGCGACCAGATGGTCAGGGTCACCCCGAGGGTGCCGACGCCGTTGGAGGCGATCGAGGGGTAGACGCCCTGGACGTTCCAGGGGATGGGGGCGGCCTCGTTCAGCAGCGGCTGCACGGCCAGGCCGGGGAACACCAGCACCCCGGCCCAGACCGAGCCGACCAGGGCGACCAGGAACCAGAAGAGCGTCGTCCCGATGCGGCCGATGGCCTCGAGGCCGACGCTCTGGCGGGCGGCCAGCAGGACCAACACGGCCGTGGCCAGCTCGACGCCCCGGTAGGCGGTCAGCAGCGGCTGGACCGACAGGGGCGCCCCGGCGAACACGACCAGCACGTAGGCGCCGTAGAGCCGGAACGGCAGGGCGACGCGGCCGACCCGGGCCTCGGTGCGGGACGGCCACACCAGCGCGGTCAGGGCCAGCAGCCCGGCCAGGCCGACGCACCCGACCCGGATCTGGCCGGCCGCGTCCAGCGGGTCGGCGGCGATGTCGTCGGTCGTCCGGACCCGCCAGACCAGGCTGCTGGCCAGCAGCAGGAGCACCGGGACCTCGACGAACAGGACCGCCCGCAGGACCCGCTTGGCGACCACCACCGAGCTGAGCGACGCCCCCAGCCCCAGGGCGGCGCCGCCGAGGGCGAGCATGCGCCACAGCCCGCCGGCGGCCACCGCGATCGCCCCGCCGGAGGTGAGCGAGGCGGTCAGCGCCACCGTGGGGGCCCGCACCCGGCTCGTGGCCATGGCTAGGTCAGCTCCCAGCGCAACCGGCCGATGCGCCGCTTGACGAAGGGATAGGCGTGGACGGCGGCCCCCAGGGCCGCCCCGGCGGCCCGGCCCCGGGTCACCGCGATCGTCTCCAGGCCCGGGTCCGTGTCGGTGAAGCGGTACTTGTAGGGATCCTGGCCGCGGCCGAAGCGGTACTCGGTGACGCCGTCGGTGAAGGCGGAGCGGATCGTGTGGGCCAGGAGCACGAACGCGGCCGAGAGGTGGTCGAAGGCGGGGTCGCGGCCTGACTGGTAGTAGTGCTCGACCCCGCCGAAGCGGAGCCCGTACCAGGCCGCCGCCGGCCGGCCGTCCAGCTCCAGCAGCCACAGCCGCAGCCAGCCCCGGTCAAGGGCGAGAGCGGCGAACTCCCGGTGGAAGGCCTGGCGGGGCAGGAACCCCGAGTCGTCGCCCCAGCGCAGCCGGTGGAGGGCGAACAGGGTGTCCATGGCCTCGGGGAGCTGCCCGGGGTCCTGGACGAGCCGCAGGTCGAGCTGGTGGCAGCGGGCCAGGTTCCGCTCCCGGCGCCCGAGCTGCTGGCGGAAGTTGGCGCTGCGCCCGGCCAGGTACGCCGGCCAGCCGCCGTCGGGGGCGGCCAGGACGGGGCTGCCCTCGCGGCGGATGACCCTGGCCCCGAGCAGGTCGCTCCAGAGCGCCCGGGCCGGGAGCCACTCGCCCACGAACACGTCCCAGCCGAGCTTGGCCAGGGCCTGGCGGGCCAGGGCGGCGGCCGCCTCGCGGTCGCCGGGAGCGTGGACCGGCCCCAGCTGGTCGCCGGCGCCGTGGCCGAGAAAGCGCAGAATCCGCAGCGGGCGGGTGGCCCACAGGTACAGCGGCAGCACCGTCACCAGCCGGCCGTCGGCGGCCCGGCCGGCCACGACCAGCGGCCGCCGGTCCCCGCCGTGGTGGCGCCACCAGCACGACGCCCACTCGTAGGTCCCGAAGGGGTTGCCGCTCGTGGCGGCCAGGGCCGTCCACTCGGTGGCGAGGTCGTCCAGCCCGACCAGCTCGACCCGCCCGGCCGGGACCGCGGGGACCAGGGCCCGCCCGTTCGCCGGCACCGGCGTCGGCCCACCGTCGACCGGCCGGCCGGCGATCGTCCTGGTCGGCGTCTGCTCCCCCTCGGCCGGCCGCCCGATGCGTGGCACCACCCTCCGCGTGACCGCGGCCGCCTTCCGGCCGACCCGCTGGGCGCCGATGTCGGCGAAGCCCCGCTGGGGCTCCAGGACCACCCGCTGGATCTCGAACAACGGCGTGGCCCGGGAGTTCCATCCCGAACGGGCGGTCAGCCCGTGGCTGTAGCCGGCCCGCCGGGCGGCGTCGACGGTGGCCGCGTCGTAGTCGGCCCGGCTGCCGTTGGGGTAGGCGAGCAGGTCGATGGGCGCGTCCAGCTCGGCCTCGAGCCGCCGCCGCGACTCGACCAGGTCTTCGAGCTGGGCCGCGGGCGACTCGCGGGCCAGGATGGCGTGGTCCATCGAGTGGCCGCCGATCTCGAAGCCCCGCCGGAGCAGCTCCCTGGCCCCGTCCCAGTCCAGGAACAGCCGCCGGTGGTCGGGCGACCCGTCCGGCTCCAGCCGCTCGACGAGCTCGGCCACGGCCCGCCCCCTGGCCGCCTGGTCGAGGGTCTTGAGCCGCTCGGTCACCAGCTCCAGGGCCCGCCGCCGGGCCCGGCCGCCGAGGGGCAGCGTCCGGCCTTCCCACTCGACCGACGCCTTCCCGCTGGCCTGCACCGCCCAGGCGACCGTCTCCCACCAGGGGCTGATGCGGCCGTCGAGGATCCCGGGGACGAGGAAGAAGGTTGCCGGGAGGCCCAGGCGCTCCAGCACCGGCGCCCCGACCTCGAGGTTGTCGCGGTAGCCGTCGTCGAAGGTGAGGGCGATGGCCCGCGGCGGCAGGGGCTGGCCGGTGGTCAACTGGCGTAACGCCGTCGCGAGCGGGACAATCGTCCCAAGCCGCTGCAGCCGGCGCAGCTGGTGCTCGAACCCGGCCGCGCCCGCTCCCGGAGCTGCGGGGTAGTTCCACGTAGGGTCGACGTTGTGCCAGGCGACAATAAGGAGATGGTCGCTCATCCTGGACGTCCTGACGGTTGCGAACTCGGGGGGGAGCACGGCATGCCGCGCATGCGGTTCGGACTTCGGCAGGTGATACCCACGGCGGCGATGGTACTGGTCGGCGCCGGCTGCACCGGCGATCGGGCGCCCGACCGGGCGGCCGTCCCCGCTCCGGCCTCAGTGCCCGAGCCGACGGTCAAGGCCCTGCCCACCCCGCCGGCCTGCAAGGGCCGCAGGGTCCGGGTCGGGGCCGACGTCCAGGCCGCGCTCGACGCCGCCGGTCCCAACGGGCGGCTCTGCCTGGCCGCCGGCACCCACCGGCTGGACC
>DATABK010000683.1:0-2437 GCA_036259695.1 Actinomycetes bacterium
CGGACCCCGACCCGACCAACCCGACCAACCCGGCCTAGGCGGGGTTGGCCGGCATGCGGGCCGCGACCGCGGCGAACGGCACCCGGCGTGGCCCGGTCTGGGCCCGCAGCGGGGCTCCTGAGCAGGCGGCGAGCGGCACCCGGCGTGGCCGGGTCTGGGCCCGCAGCGGGGCTCCTGAGCAGGCCGGCGCCGACACCACCGGCCTGCTGGTGGTCGGGCTGTGGCTGCTCACCCGGGCTGTGCTGCTGGTCGTCTCGCTCAACCCGCGGCTGTACTCGGCCGCCCTGTTCGGGGACGTCCGCTTCTACGGGGCCAAGGTGGAGCGGATGTTCCAGGGCGAGCTGCCCTACCGGGACGTGGCCACCGAGTACCCGCCGGGCAGCGTGCCCTTCACCATCCTGCCCGCCCTGGTCGTCGGCACCGGCGCCGGCTACCGGCTCGCCTTCGCCTGCGAGATGCTGCTGGTCGACGCGGCCGGGCTGTGGGCGGCGACTCGCCTGGGCCGGGTCATCGACGCCGGCCGGCGCCGCATCCCGCTGGCCTACGTGCTGGCCATGGTGGCCGTCGGGCCGCTGCTGGTGCTCCGCTTCGACCTCGTGCCGGCGGTGTGCGTGCTGGTGGCGGTGGCGATGGCCGCCGAGGGCCGGTTCGGCTGGGCGGCGGCCTTCCTCGGCTACGGCACGGCGGCCAAGCTCTTCCCCGCGGTGCTGGCCCCGCTGCTGGTCCTGGGCATGGTGCCGGCGCTGGGGTGGTGGCGGTCGTTTCGGAGGACGGTGCCGCCGTTCCTGGCCGGGTTCGGCCTGACCGTGGTCCCGGCGCTGCTCCTCTCGGCCAGGGGGACGCTCGACTCGGCGCTGTACCACGTGCAGCGGGGGGTGCAGATCGAGAGCCTGTGGGCCAACCTGATCGGCATCGCCCACCTGTTCGGCCTGCCCGCCCAGACCGTCTACGGCTTCGGCGCCTACGACCTCAGCTCGAGTGTGTCCGGGATCTTCAAGGCCCTGTCGGGGGTGGTCACCCTGGCCGGGCTGGCCGCCGCCGCCTGGCTGGTCTGGCGCCGGGCCCGGGCCTCCGGCGGGCTCGGCCCCGCCGACTGGGCCGGCGCCTTCACCCTCGGGACCTTCGCCTTCGTCCTGCCCACCAGGGTGCTGTCGCCCCAGTACCTGGTCTGGCTGTGCGCCCCGATGGTCGGGCTGGCCGCGGTCCTCGCCGGGCGGCGGGCGCTCTGGGCGCTGGTCGCGGCCGCCGTGGTCAGCCAGGTCATCTTCCCGTTCCGCTACACCCAGCTGCGGCGCCTCTACCCCTTCGACATCGGCCTGCTGACCCTGCGCAACCTGCTCCTGATTCTGGCCTGCGCCCTGGTCGTCCAGGCCTTCAACCGCCGGCCGGCGGACCGCCAGGGGGCTGTGGAAACCGCCGGGTGACTGTCGGGGCGGGATGGCAGACTCGCCCCATGGCTGGGACCATCGAGACACCCCACCCGGACCGGCGTTGGCGACGCGGGCCGCGCGCCTGCTACCCTCGGCCGGCTTCACACTCCTGCTCCCAGATCGGGGGCCGCTCAGTCCAGAGGAGGTGACATGCGTCACTACGAAGTCATGCTGATCCTCGACCCCAGCCTGGAGGACAAGGACGCCAAGGCGGCGGTGGATCGGTTCCTGACCACCGTCACCAGTCGTGGCGGCACGGTCGGCAACATCGACCACTGGGGCAAGCGCCGGTTCGCCTACGAGATCCGGCACCTCGAAGAGGGCTACTACACGGTCGTCGACCTGGAGGCCGAGCCCGAGACGGTCGACGAGCTGTCGCGGGTGCTCTTCCTGGCCGACAATGTGATCCGGCACAAGGTCATCCGGCCCCAGGCCGCCTGACCGGCGTCTCCTTCCCCGCTGGCCCCGACCGAGGCCGCCCGGCCGAGGTCGAGGTCGTCGTACTGGTTCGTGACCGGCCGAGGAGCCGGCGCGGGATGCGAGAGGTGGTACATCAACAGTGGCAAACGACAACCAAGTCATGCTCGTCGGCAACCTGACCGACGACCCTGAGCTGCGCTTCACCCCCAACGGAGCCGCCGTGGCCAACTTCCGGCTGGCCGTGACCCCCCGCGTCCGCGAGGGCGACTCCTGGAAGGACGGGGAGACCTCGTTCTTCCGGATCAACGTCTGGCGCCAGCAGGCCGAGAACGTGGCCGAGACCCTGCAGAAGGGGACCCGGTGCATCGTGGTCGGCCGGCTCCGGACCCGCTCCTGGGAGACCCCCGAGGGCGAGAAGCGCTCCGTCACCGAGGTGGAGGCCGACGAGATCGGCCCCAGCCTCAAGTTCGCCACCGCCAAGGTCGAGCGCTCCAGCCGGGGCGGCTCGGGCGGCGGCGGCGACTGGGCGGGCAGCGCCGCCGGGGCCAGCCGGGGTGGTCAGTTCAACGACGAGCCGCCGTTCTAGG
>DATABK010000684.1:0-5506 GCA_036259695.1 Actinomycetes bacterium
ACCGCCTCGTCCCCGGGAACCGCCTCGCCTCCGGCATACGGGGCCGCTCGTCCCGCGGTCCCGGACGGGGTCGGCGGCGCCCTCGCCGCCGGTTCCCAGCCTGTCCTTCTTGGCTGATCTGCCCTGCTCACCGGGGGCGCATTGTGTGGTTGTGCCCACGTTTTCGTGTGTAGAATCCGGCCAATACGACCAGCGGGCTATGAAGGAGGATGGCCCGCATGCCGAGTGATCTGGCAGGCAGGGTCATGTGACCTCTTCGGGTTGCAAGACTCGATGGGGGGGTATGGCCGGTTCGATCTTGTCCGGCTACCGGTTGGGGAGTTGCCCATGCAGGTGACGGTGAAGGGGAAGAACACCACCGTGCCCGAGAAGGTCCGCGCGCGGGCGGAGCGCAAGCTGACCAAGATCCAGCGGTTCGACGACCGCATCCTCGCCATGGACGTCGAGTTCTCGGAGGAGCGGAACCCACGGGTGCCCGACCCGCACCGCGTCGAGGTCACCCTGACCACCAAGTCCGGTCTCGTCCGGGCCCATGCCAACGCCCCCGACCCGGGCGCCGCCGTCGACCAGGTCGTCGATCGTCTCGAGCGCCAGGTGAAGAAGCTCAAGGGCCGCCGGGTCGACCGCACCCAGCACGCCGAGGGGGTCAAGGCCATCCCGCCGCTGCCCGTCGACGAGCTCGGCGACGTCTCCCGGACACCCGGTCCGGACGGAACGGGCGAGGACGGCCCTGTGGACAACGACAAGACTGAGCAGGCCCAGGTCGTGTACCGTCGCCCTGACGGCGTCTCCGGGCCCGGCGAGCAGGAACCGTGAGCAGCCAGCAACGAGCCAGGGGGGTCCGGGGGCTCATGCCGAAGCCGGCCGCCCCCCGGCGGGATCAGGGAGTGAGAGGGGAGAGCGTGGCCGACGACCGGCAGGCGCGACCGCGGGGCGCAGGTGACGCCATCCGCGTGCTGATCGTGGACGACCACGCGTTGTTCCGCCGTGGGCTCGAGATGGTGCTCGAGCAGGAGGACGACGTCGAGGTTGTGGGGGAGGCGGGTGACGGCGCCGAGGCCATCGAGAAGGCCCAGGAGCTGATGCCCGACGTGGTCCTGATGGACGTCCGCATGCCGCGGCGCAGCGGCATCGAGGCGACCCAGACCATCAAGGACCTCATCCCGCACGCCAAGATCCTGATGCTGACCATCTCCGACGAGGAAGCCGACCTGTACGACGCCATCAAGGCCGGCGCCAACGGCTACCTCCTCAAGGAGATCTCGATCGAGGAGGTCGCCAACGCGATCCGCTCGGTCGCCCAGGGCCAGCCCCTGATCTCGCCGTCGATGGCCTCCAAGCTCCTTAATGAGTTCGCGACCATGGGCAAGCGGGCCGACGAGAAGCAGCAGGTCCCCACCCCGCGACTCACCGAGCGGGAGATGGAGGTCCTCAAGCTCGTCGCCAAGGGCCACAACAACCGCGACATCGCCAAAGAGCTCTACATCTCCGAGAACACCGTCAAGAACCACATCCGCAACATCCTCGAGAAGCTGCACCTGCACTCGAGGATGGAGGCGGTGGTGTACGCGGTCCGCGAGAAGCTGCTGGAGATCAAGTAGCGGCCGCGGATGGCCACCGTCCTGGCACTTGACGTCGGCGGGACCAAGCTGGCCGCCGCGGTGGTCGACGACACCGGCCGCATCCTGGGTCGTGGCCGGGTGCCGTCGCCGACCGGCACCGACGCCGAGCTGCTCTACGAGGCGCTGCTGGCCTGCGCGGCCGCGGCCCTGCGGGGCGCCGACGTCATCCCCGGCGACCTCGACGGCATCGGCGTGGCCGCCGCCGGCCCCATGGTCTGGCCCTCGGGCGAGGTCTCGCCGCTCAACATGCCCGCCTGGCGGGGCTTCCCCCTGCGCAAGCGCCTGGCCGAGGAGTTCGCCAGCGACCGCGTCCTCATCCACAACGACGCCGTCGGGCTCACGGTCGGCGAGCACTGGAAGGGCGCCGGCGCCGGCACCTCCAACCTGCTCGGCGTCACCGTCTCCACCGGGGTCGGCGGCGGCCTGATCCTTGACGGCCGCCTCTACCACGGCTTCAGCGGCAACGCCGGCCATGTCGGCCACGTCGTCGTCGAGCTCGACGGGCCGCCCTGCGCCTGTGGCGGGCGCGGCTGCCTGGAGGCGATCGCGTCCGGCCCCAACAGCGTCCGCCACGCCCTCGACGACGGCTGGCGGCCCCGGCCCGGGGTCGTCGCCGACGGGGTGGCCCTGGCCGCGGCGGCCGCGACCGGGGACGAGATCGCCCTCCGCCAGGTCGCCCGGGCCGGCCGGGCGGTGGGGACGGCCATCGCCTCCTGCGCCAGCCTGCTCGACCTCGAGGTGGCGGCCATCGTCGGCGGCTTCTCCCAGTCCGGCCCGACCTTCTGGGAGCCGCTCCAGCAGGCGTTCGCCACCCATGCCGGCTTCCCGTTCGCGGCGGCCTGCCGGGTCGTCCCCGGCCAGCTGGGCGACGCGGCCGGCCTGCTCGGCGCGGCCGCCTTCGTGCTCGACCCGGATCGCTACGGCTGGGACCCCGACCCGGCGCCTGGTCACTAGAATGGGATTTTGGCTGCGAACCGAATCCGGCGGGTGATGGTCGGCCCACCGGTTTGAGGAGGATCCGACCCGTGGTGCTGTCCAAGGTCCTGAGCTTTGGCGAAGGCAAGGAGCTGCGTCGCTGTCAGGCGATGGTGCCCCAGATCAACGCGCTCGAGCCGGAGATGCAGGCGCGCTCCGATGCCGAGCTGCGCCAGCTGACCGACACGTTCCGCAAGCGGCTGGCCGATGGCGAGACCCTCGACGACCTGCTGCCCGAGGCGTTCGCGGCGGTCCGCGAGGCCAGCGTCCGGACGCTCGGCAAGCGTCACTTCGACGTCCAGCTGGTCGGCGGGGTCGCCCTCCACGGCGGCCACATCTCCGAGATGAAGACCGGTGAGGGCAAGACGCTGGTCTCGACCCTGCCCGCCTACCTCAACGCCCTCACCGGCGAGGGCGTGCACATCGTCACCGTCAACGACTACCTGGCCAAGCGCGACGCCGAGTGGATGGGCGTGATCCACCGCTTCCTCGGGCTGGACGTCGGGGTGATCCTGGCCACGATGCAGCCTCAGGAGCGCCGGCCCGCCTACGACGCCGACATCACCTACGGCACCAACAACGAGTTCGGCTTCGACTACCTCCGCGACAACATGGCCGTGTTCACCGAGGACCTGGTCCAGCGGGGGCACGCCTACGCCATCGTGGACGAGGTCGACTCGATCCTGGTCGACGAGGCCCGCACGCCGCTGATCATCTCGGGCGCGACCGAGCAGGGTCACCGCTGGTACCAGCAGTTCGCCCGCCTGGCCCCGAGGCTGCAGCGCGACGTCCACTACGAGGTGGACGAGGGCAAGCACACCGTGGCCATCAACGAGGCCGGCATCGCCAAGGTGGAGGAGATCCTCCAGATCGAGAACCTCTACGACGCGATCAACACCCCGCTGGTCCACCACCTCCAGAACGCCGTCCGGGCCAAGGAGCTCTACAAGCGCGACGACGAGTACATCGTGCGCGACGGCGAGGTCCTGATCGTCGACGAGTTCACCGGCCGGGTGCTGGAGGGCCGCCGCTACTCCGAGGGCCTTCACCAGGCCATCGAGGCCAAGGAAGGGGTCTCGATCAAGGAGGAGAACCAGACCTACGCCACCATCACCCTGCAGAACTACTTCCGCATGTACGACAAGATCTCGGGGATGACGGGCACGGCCAAGACCGAGGCGGCCGAGTTCAACCACATCTACAAGCTCGGTGTGGTCGAGGTCCCGACCAACAAGCCGATGATCCGCCAGGACCACGGGGACGTCATCTACAAGACCGAGCAGGCCAAGTTCGAGGCCCTGGTCGACGAGATCGTCGAGCGCCACGAGAACGGCCAGCCGATCCTGGTCGGCACCGTCTCCATCGAGAAGTCCGAGCGGGTCAACCGCCTGCTGGAGAAGCGGGGGATCAAGGCCGAGATCCTCAACGCCAAGCACCACGAGCGCGAGGCGCACATCATCGCCCAGGCCGGGCGGCTCGGCGCGGTCACCGTGGCCACCAACATGGCCGGTCGCGGCGTCGACATCATGCTCGGCGGCAACGTGGAGTACCTGGCCGACGAGTCGCTGCGGGCCAAGGGCATGGACCCGCTGGAGACCCCGCCCGAGGAGTGGAACGCCGCCCGGCAGGCGGCCATCGAGGAGAAGACCGGTCAGGTGGCCGACGAGCACCAGCAGGTCGTCGACCGGGGCGGCCTGGCCGTGCTCGGTACCGAGCGCCACGAGTCGCGCCGGATCGACAACCAGCTCCGCGGCCGCTCCGGCCGCCAGGGCGACCCCGGCGAGTCGCGCTTCTACCTGTCCCTCGAGGACGACCTGATGCGCATGTTCGCCACCAAAACCGTCGGCAGCCTGATGGAGCGGCTGTCCCTGCCCGACGACGTGCCCATCACCCACCGGCTGGTGACCAGGGCGATCGCCAACGCCCAGCGGCAGGTCGAGTCGCAGAACTTCGAGCGCCGCAAGAACGTCCTCAAGTACGACGAGGTCATGAACAAGCAGCGCCAGGTCATCTACGAGACCCGCCGCCGCATCCTCGAGGGCGGCGACGAGCTGCGCGACCAGACCCTGGGCTTCCTCGGTGACGTGGTCGGCAGCCTGGTCGCCGAGTACTGCCCCGAGGGCGTCTACCCCGAGGAGTGGGACCTCGAGGGCCTGTTCAAGGCGGTCGGCCAGCTCTACCCGACCCAGCTCGATCCCGAGCGCCTGGACCTGGACGGCCTGGATCACGCCGAGTTCGAGAACCTGCTCCTCGACGACGCCGAACGGGCCTACAAGGAGCGCGAGGCCGAGTTCGGCGCCGACCTCCTGCATGCGCTGGAGCGGAGGGTGCTCCTGACGGTTCTCGACCGCCACTGGCGCGAGCACCTCTACGAGATGGACTACCTCCAGGAGGGCATCGGCCTGCGCGCCATCGGCCAGCGCGACCCGCTGGTCGAGTACCAGCGCGAGGGCTTCGACATGTTCGTGGCCATGCAGGACTCGATCAAGCGCGAGGCCGTCGCCTACGTCTTCAACGCCTCCATCCAGGTCGTCGAAGAGCAGGAGGAGCGCCGCCAGGCCCCAGCCCCCCAGCCAACCCAGCTGAGCTCAGCCGTCACCGAAGCCGAGGAGCGCGCCGCCGCCCAGCAAGCCCAGCGCCCCGCCGGCGGCAAGAAGGTCGGCCGCAACCAGCCCTGCCCCTGCGGCTCAGGCAAGAAATACAAGCTCTGCCACGGGGCAGCGGTCCCACGGCCGTAGCCGACCACCCCGGAGGAGAGGGATCCGTCGGGAGCGGTCGCGGTCGGCCCGAGGGCAGTGCGATCGTCGGGGAGCTGCCGTGGTCGGCCCGCTGACTCCGCATGTCGGCCCCGCATATCAGCTCTCGGCATGTCGGCCCCGCATGTCGGCTCCCGGTCGGCTCCCGGTCGG
>DATABK010000685.1:0-3989 GCA_036259695.1 Actinomycetes bacterium
TCCGGGTCGCCGTCGACCTGTGCACCGGGTCGGGGGCGATCGCCTGCTTCCTGGCCGCCGAGGTCCCCGGGGCCCGGGTGCTGGCCACCGAGCTCGACCCGGGGGCGCTGGCCTGGGCGGCCGGCAACGCCGAGCGGTACGGGGTCGAGCTGCTGGCCGGCGACCGCGACGCCCCGCTGCCGGCCGAGCTGGCCGGGCGGGTCGACGTGCTCTGCGCCAACGTGCCCTATGTGCCCAGCGGGGCCATCGCCACCCTGCCCGGCGACGTGCGCGACCACGAGCCCCGCCTGTCCCTGGACGGCGGCCCCGACGGCCTCGACATGTTCCGCCGCCTGGCCGGTCGGGCCACCCACTGGCTGGCCGCGGACGGCCGGCTCTACGCCGAGATCGGCGAGGACCAGGCCGAGGCGGCCGCGGCCCTGCTCACCGAGGCCGGGCTGGCCGAGGTGGCCGTCCACCAGGACCTGGTCGGCCGCGACCGCATCGTGGAAGGGACCCGCCCGTGAGCGTGCCCGACCCCGGACCCCCGGACCCCCGGATCATCCCGATCTCCAAGGACGAGGAGCAGTGGCCGGGGCTGCTCGAGGTCGGCAGCGAGATCATCGCCCGCGGCGGCCTGGTCGTGCTGCCCACCGACACCCTCTACGGGGTCGGCTGCGACCCGTTCAACCCCTCGGCCGTCGACGCCCTGTTCCGGGCCAAGCAGCGCGGCCGCGACCTGCCCCTGCCGGTGCTGGTCCACACCTGGCGCCAGGCCATCGGCCTGGTCGACGAGGTCACCGACCAGGCCCAGGCACTGATCGCCGCCTGGTGGCCGGGACCGCTCACCCTGGTCCTGCGGGAGGCCCCCGGGATCGGCTGGGACCTGGGCGACTCGCGGGGCACGGTGGCCGTCCGCATGCCCAAGCAGGACTTCGCCCTCGCCCTCATCCAGCGCACCGGCCCCCTGGCCGTGTCCAGCGCCAACCGCTCCGGCGAACCGACCCCGAGCGAGATCCCGGCCGTGGTCTCCCAGCTCGGCGACCACGTCGGGGTCTTCTTCGACGCCGGGCCGGCCCCCGACGGGCCGGCCTCCAGCATCGTCGACCTCACCGGCAGGCAGCCCCGGCTGCTGCGCGAGGGCGCCATCCCCGCAGACGAGCTGGAGCGAGTGCTCGAGGAGCCGTTCGACTATGGCGGCTGACCCGGGCGCCGCCGGGGCGCCGTTCGGCGTGCTGTTCGTCTGCACCGGCAACATCTGCCGGTCGCCGACGGCCGAGGCCCTGGCCCGCCGCGAGCTCGAGCGCTACCCCGGGGTCCCGCTCCAGGTGTCGTCGGCCGGCAGCCACGCCCTCGAGGGCAACCCGGCGGCCAGCCGGTCCATGCTGGCCGCCTCGACCAGGGGAGCCAGCCTGGAGCGGCACTTCGCCCGCGAGCTGACCCGGCGCCGGGTCCGCTCGGCCGGCCTGATCCTGTGCATGGCCGCCGAGCACCGCCCCTTCGTGCTCAGCTACGACCGCTCGGCCGCCAACCGGACCTTCCTGCTGGCCAGCTTCGCCCGGGTGGCCGGCGAGTGGGGCTGGCTGGCCAGCTCACCCGCCGGGCTGGTCGCCCTGGCCGCCGAGCACGCCCAGGTCCGCGACGGCGACGACATCGAGGACCCCCTCGGCCAGGCCGCCGAGGCCTACGCGGCCTGCGCCGAGCGCCTGGACGGTCTGGTCACCCCCGTGATCGCCGCCCTCGTCAAGACCATGCCGGTCGGCTCCGGTGGGCCGACGTGATAGGTTGCTGAGTTCGTGGGCGACCTCCGGTCCTACCTCCTCGTCGCCGTCATGGCGGCCGGCCTCACCTACTGCCTGACCCCGCTGGTGCGGATGCTGACCCTGCGGATCGGGGCCGTCGACCGCCCCGGTGGCCGCAAGATGCACGTCATCGCCACCCCGACCCTGGGCGGGCTGGCCCTGTTCTTCGGCTTCGTCGGCGGGCTCGGCCTGTCGTCGCTGCTGTTCCCGGAGCTGTTCGTCTCCTCGGAGGCGGCCGGGATCGCCATCGGGGCCTCCCTGATGGTCGGCATCGGCATCGTCGACGACCTCAAGGGCCTGTCCGCCCCGGTCAAGCTGGCCGGCCAGATCCTGGCCGCCACCACCATGACCCTTGCCGGGGTCCAGGTCCTGTTCTTCTGGCTGCCCTCGGTGGGCCCCCTGAACGAGGGCGTCATCAGCCTCGCCCCCGAGCTCGGCATCCCCATCACCGTGCTGCTGGTGATCGTCACCGTCAACGCCATCAACCTGGTCGACGGCCTCGACGGCCTGGCCGCCGGGCTGGTCGCCATCGGCGCCATGGCCTACTTCGTCTACAGCTACCGCACCGGGGCCACCGGCCTGATCGCCCAGGACTCGCCGGCCCCGCTGCTCAGCGCCCTGCTCTTCGGGATCTGCGTCGGGTTCCTGCCCCACAACTTCAACCCGGCCCGCATCTTCATGGGCGACACCGGCTCGATGCTGCTCGGCACCCTGCTCGCCGGGGCCACCATCACCGGCATCGGCCGCACCACCCAGCCCCAGGCCGGCGACCAGTTCGCCCTCCTGATCCCCGTCGCCATCCCGATCCTGGTCCTGGCCCTGCCCTTCCTCGACACCCTGCTGGCCGTCGGGCGCCGCATGCGTTCGGGCGCCGGCATCATGACCGCCGACAAGCAGCACCTCCACCACCGCCTGCTCGAGATCGGCCACTCCCACCGCCGCGCCGTCCTCATCCTCTACGCCTGGAGCGCCCTCCTCGCCGGCTCGGTGGTCGCCCTGTCCTTCACCGGCCCCCGCCGGGTCCTCCCCTTCTTCCTGGTCGTGGTCGCCTGCGGCATCTTCGGCCTGCTGTCGCCCCGCCGGCGCCGCGGCCCGGCGGCCTAGCCGGGGCTACAGGTCGGCCACGGCGTACAGGCGGTCGCTGGCGTGGCTGGCGGCCAGGACGGTGCCGCGCCCGCCGGCCGCGGTCACGGCCAGCACCTCCTGCTCGCCGGCGCCCGGGGTCAGGTCCCGGCCCGACCAGGCACCGCCGCGGAAGACGGCCACGAAGGGGTGCTGCCGGAAGTCCTTGTAGGCCACGAAGATCACCCCCTGGGAGGTGGTCACCCGCGGCTGGACGCCCGGGGTGACGAACTCGCGGCCGCGATAGGACCCGGAGGAGTTGTTCAGGTAGACGATGTTGGACCCGTCGCGCTGGAAGGCGAGGTGGTTGTTCCCGGGGCCGGAGCGGAACGCGTCCGGGTTGAGGTCGAGCTGGCCGGCGAACGACAGTCGCCGGAAGGCCCAGTTCCCGGTGCAGTCGGCCGAGCCGGTCCGGATGTGGCCCCTGAGCCCCTGGGCGCCGTCGTTGCGGGAGAAGAACAGGTCGGCCCCGCTGGCCCCGGCGCTGGCCGGCTTGAGGACGATCGAAGGCCGCTCGTCGTTCCCGGCGAAGGTGATCTGCTCCTTGACGATCGGGTCGATGCAGTCGCCGGCACCGATGGTCTTGCTCTGGAACAGCAGGCTGGGGGCGAACTCGCCACCCGGACCGACCTGCTCGGTCCAGACCGCCCACCACTGGTCGGTGAAGGCGACCAGGTCGCCGGCGGTGAGCGCGCCACCGCCCTGGGTCGCGGTGGACACCCGCTGGACGTTGACCAGCCCACCGGTGTGGGGCCGCTTGGCGACCCAGACGCCGGTGGAGGACTGGTACAGCAGGAAGGTGGAGCTGCCGTCGTCGGCGGCGGCCAGGACCCGTCCCCGCAGGGGGCTCTGGGCCCGCGTCCAGGTACCGCCGCTGCCCTGGAAGTAGAAGATCAGGCCGACGTCGGCGCAGGTCCCGCCGTGGAAGGAGACGAACCCGCGGGTCAGCCCGCCGGAGGTGACCACCGCGTCGGCCGTCACCGCCTCGAAGCTGCAGCCCACCTTCACCACCGTGACCGGTCCGATGGCCGCCTTCGCGGGAGCGGCCACCGCCCCCACCAGGAGGGCGATGGAGAGGATCGTCAG
>DATABK010000686.1:0-10625 GCA_036259695.1 Actinomycetes bacterium
GCAGCCGCGGCCGCCGTCGCCGCCCTCCAGCGGGAAGGGTTCGCCGACGACGACGTGCTGATGCTGCGGGGCGAGCGGGACGCCGAGCGGATCGACAGCCTCGGCAACGCCGGCGGGATGTGGGCGCGGGCCCGGCGGCTGCTCTCGTTCACCCTGGCCGACCAGGTCGTCGACCTGGCCGTGTACGTGGCCGCCCTGCGCGACGGGCGCACGGTGGTGTCGGTGCGGGTGTCGGGCGACGCCGGCCGGGAGCGGGCCCGGCGGGCCCTGACCGGGTCGGGGGGCCACTTCCTGAACTTCTTCGGGCGGTTCGCCACCGAGGACATGGTCCCCTGGCGCGGGCCGGAGCTGCCGCTGCCCCCCTGGCTGCGCCGCTAGGCCGACTCGGCCGGGGCGAAGAAGACCAGCACCGAGAGGCGCTCGGTGATGTCGTGGAAGCGGTGGGGGACGGTGCGGGCCACGAACAGCACGGCACCCGGCTCGACCGGGTGGTCCTGGCCGGCGACCTCCAGTCGGGCCCGGCCGGCGAGGACCACGTACACCTCGTCCTGCTGGTGGGGGTCCTGGGGGTCGTCGGCCCCCGGCTCGAGCACGTACAGGCCGCAGCTCATCGAGTCGCGGCGCAGGAACTCGAGGTACAGCTCGCCGGTGCGGTGCTGGATCTCGTGCCGGGCCTCCTCCAGGGAGGCGGCGTCGAAGGCCTCGACAATGGGGTCGTCCATCCCCAGATCCTAACCCGGCGGGTCAGCGGGGTATCGTGAGCGAGATGCTCCGGCCACCGTCGTCCGTGCTCGGCACCGCCCCGTGGCGGCGGGCGCCGCTGCTGCTGCGGCGCAGCCCGGCGGTGCTGCTGGCCGTCCTGGCCGCCGGCCTGATCCTGGGCACGGCCGCGGCCGCCACCCCACTGTTCCTGACCTCGGCGGCCAACGCCGCCCTGGCCAGGCAGACGGAGGAGCGCTGCCCGCCGACCTACGGGTTCCAGGTGCGCTCCAGCGGCGCCCTCGGCGGGGCGGTCAGCGCCGAGGAGGCGGAGCGTGCGGCCGGACTGGGCGGCGCCACCGCCTGGCCGGCCGGCCGTGAGCTGCTGGCCACCCGCGAGCGGGCGGTCCGCCAGGCCGGCGAACTGGTCCCCAACCTCGGCCAGCCGGTGCTGACCATGTCCGGCCCGCTGCTGCAGCTCGGCGGGCCCGCCCCAGGCACGGGGAGCGGCGGGCGGCTGCTGTACCGCGACGGCTTCGAGGGCCAGATCCGCAAGCTTGCCAGCGCCCCCGGGGTGACCGGGGTGTGGCTGCCCAGCGAGGCCGCGGCCCAGCTCCGGGCCCGCCCCGGCGACCGGGTCACCCTGTCGCTGACCGGACGCTCGGCCCCGGTCCGGGTGGCCGGCATCTACCAGGAGCTGTACCGGCTGCCGCGGACCCCCTACTGGTGCGCCCAGGCCGAGGAGATCTATCCGCCCGGCTACGCCGAGGACCCGCCGCCGCCGCTGGTCCTGGCCGACCGGGCCACCTTCATCGCCGCCAGCCAGCGGCTCCAGGAGCCGCGCCTGGAGTTCTCCTGGGACCTGGAGCTGGCCAAGGGCCTGACCCTGGCCGAGGCCAGGCGGAGCGCGGCCGCCCTGCCGGCGGCCGGCGAGGCGGTGGCCGCCGAGGGCGGGGGCATGATCTCCCCCGAGGCGGCGGCCGCCTTCAACTCGCCCGGGGTGGTGGTGACCAAGAGCTCGCTGCCGTTCCTGGTCCAGCGGTCCGAGTCGATCGTCGCCGCCGTCGGCGGGGCCATCGGGCCGGTGGCGATCGCCGGTACGGCGGTGGCCCTGCTGCTGGTCGCGGCCGCCGGCAGCTACTGGGTGGACCGGCGCCGGATCGAGGTCGCGCTGCTCGCCGCCAAGGGGGTCGGGCCCGCGGCCATCGCGGCCAAGGCGATCCTGGAGATGCTGGTGTGGCTGGCCCTGGGCAGCGTCCTCGGCTGGCTGACCGCGATCGGCCTGGTGCGGCTGCTGGGGCCGAGCGACCTGCTGGACACCTCGGCCACCCCGGCCGCCCTGGCCCGCACCGTGGTCGCCCTGCTGGCCGGGCTGGCCCTGCTCGGCCTGGTCGCCGCCCTGCGCTCGCGGGGCATGACCGAGCGGGGGATCGGCGTCCGCCCCGGCGTCCTTGGCCGGGTGCCATGGGAGCTGGCCGTGCTCGCCCTGGCCGCGCTCGCCTACCACCGCCTGGCCACCCAGGGGCCGCCGGTGGCCACCGGCACCGAGCCGCCCCGGATCGACCTGCTGCTGCTCGCCTTCCCGATGCTGTTCCTGGCCGGCACCGTCGGCCTGGCCGTCCGCCTGCTCGGCCTCCTGGTGCGGCGGCTGGGCACCGCCGGGTCGAGCTGGCCCCACGCCCTCTACCTGGCCGCCCGGCGGGTCGCCCACGGCGCCCGGCTCGCCCTGCTGCTGGTGGCCGCCTCCGCCCTGTCGATCGGGGTGATGGTGTACGCGGCCACCCTGACCCTGTCGGTGCGGACAACCCTCGACGCCAAGGCCAGGACCTTCGTCGGCAGCGACGTGTCGGTGGAGGGGTTCACCCGTGGGGCGGTGATCCCGGCCGACCTCGACGCCACCGTGGTCCACCGCTACGAGGAGGTCCTGGTCGACGGGATCCCGGTGATGATGCTGGCCATCGACTCGGCGACCTTTGCCAGGGCGGCGTTCTGGGACGGGTCGCTGGCCGACCGGCCCCTGGAACGGATCGTGGCCGACCTCGCCCCCACCAGCGGCCAGCCGGTGCCGGTGGTGGTGGTCGGCCGGACCCTGCCCGACCGGTTCGACTTCGACCTGTTCCTCGGCACCCAGGGCCGCAGTGTCCGCTTCCCGGCCCAGGTGGCCGAGCGGGCCCGGGCCTTCCCCGGCATGCGGGCCAACGCGCTGGTGGTGGTCGACCGCCGCGCCCTGGCCGGGCTCGACCCGGCCAAGGAGACGCTGCTGTGGGCCCGCGGGGAGCGCGACCAGGTGCTGGCCGCCCTCGACCGGGCCGACGTCCGGGTGGTCGGCGTGGTCACCGACGCCCGCGACGTGCTGGATGTGACCAGCTTCCTGGCCACCTCCTGGACCTTCGGGTTCCTCCAGGCCCTCGGGGTCCTGACCGGGCTGATCTGCGCCGGCGGGCTGCTGCTGTACCTCGAGACCCGCCAGCGCGGCCGCCGGGCCGCCTACGCCCTGTCGCGGCGGATGGGGCTGTCACGGGCCGCCCACCTGGGGTCCCTGCTGGCCGAGGTCGGCGGGACCCTGCTCGGCGGGTTCGCCATCGGGGTCGGGCTGTCGTTCGTGGCCGCCCGGCTGGTCTACCTGCGCCTGGACGCCCTGCCCGCGGTGCCGCCGGTGCCGCTGCTGCGGACCCCGGTGCCGGCCCTGGCCGGCACGGCCGCGGCCGTGGCCGCCGTCACCTGGCTGGCCGCCTGGATGGCCCAGCGGTCGGCCGACCGGACCAACCTGGCCGAGGTGGTGCGGCTTGCCGAGTGACCTCGCCCGGACCGGTGTGGCCTGCGCCGGGCTGGTCAAGGAGTACGCCACCGCCACCGGGACGGTGCGGGCCCTCAAGGGGGTCGACGCCGCCTTCCCGGCCGGCCAGGTGACGGCGGTGGTGGGGCCGTCGGGGTCGGGCAAGTCGTCGCTGCTGCGCATCCTGGCCTGCGTCGACCGGCCGACCGCGGGGTCGGTGCGGATCGGCGGGGTCGACGTGGCCGCCCTTGGGGCCAGAGGCCGGCGCCGGGTCCGCCGGCGGCTGGTCGGGTACGTGTTCCAGCAGCCGGGCGACAACCTGCTGCCGTACCTGACCGCTCGGGGGCAGTTGGAGCTGGCCGCCCAGCTGCGGGGCCGGGAGCAGGTCGAGGAGGAGGTCGAGCGGCTGCTGGGCGCGCTCGGCCTGGAGCACCGGGCCGGGCACCGGCCCGAGCAGCTGTCCGGGGGCGAGCAGCAGCGGCTGGCCTTCGCCGCGGCCGTGATCGGCGGGCCGGCCCTGGTGGTCGCCGACGAGCCGACCGCCGAGCTGGACAGCGAGGCCGGGGAGCGGCTGATGCGGGCGGTGCTGGGCCTGCGCGACCAGGGGACGAGCCTGGTCCTGTCCTCCCACGACCCGGTGGTGACCGGGGCCGTCGACAAGGTCGTGCGGCTCCACGACGGGGAGGTGACCTGAGCTGGCCGAACCGCTGCTGGAGGCGCGGGGCCTGGACAAGACCTACCGGCGCGGGGCCGAGCGGGTCCATGCCCTGCGCGGGGTCGACCTGGCCCTGTACCCGGGGGAGCTGGTCGCCCTGGTCGGGCCGTCCGGGTCGGGCAAGAGCTCCCTGCTCGGGGTGCTGGCCGGGTGGGAGCCGCCCGATGCCGGCGAGCTGACCTGGGCCGCGGCCCAGGCGGCCGGGGGCGGGCCGGGCTGGTCGGAGCTGGCCACCGTGCCCCAGGCCCTGGGGCTGCTCGACGACCTGACCGTGCGCGAGAACGTCGCCCTGCCGGTGCGGCTGCGGCTGGGACCACGCCGGGCCGGCGAGGGCCGTACCGAGGAGCTGCTCGGCCTGTTCGGGCTGGCCGAGCTGGCCAACCGGTCGCCGTCGGAGACCTCCCTCGGCCAGCAGCAGCGGGCCGCGGTGGCCAGGGCCCTGGTCCTGACCCCGCAGCTGGTGCTGGCCGACGAGCCGTCGGCCCACCAGGACGCGGCCTGGGTCCATGACGTGTTCGCCGCCCTGCGCCAGGTCGTCCACGACCGCGGCGCCGCCTGCCTGGTCGCCACCCACGACCCCGACGCCCTCGCCTTCGCCGACCGGGTCCTGCACCTGGCCGACGGCGAGCTCACGGAGCGAGCGCCATGAAGATCTGTCGGTTTGTTGACAAGGCAATGGAAAGCCGGGGCGAGCGGGGAGGGGGCGGTCCCGCGGAAGGCGGAGGCGGCGGGGGTCCCGCGGAAGGCGGGGGAGGGGGCGGTCCGGCGGAGCGCGCGGGCGGTGGTCGAGCCGATCGCGGGCACGCCGGGGCGCGGGTGCGCGTCGGGTACCTCGACGGGGAGATGGTTGTGCCGGTCGCCGACGGGGAGGGGCGGGCGGGGCTGGAGGCGGTGCTCGACCTGGCGATGGCGGCCAATGCCGACCCGGAGCTGCGGCCGGAGGCGGATGGGGAGGCGGTGGCGCTGGAGGGGGTGCGGTTGCTGGCGCCGGTGGGCGAGCCGCCGTCGATCCGGGACTTCTACGCCTTCGAGCAGCACGTGCGGACGGCCCGGTCCCGGCGGGGGCTGGAGATGCACCCGGACTGGTACGAGCTGCCGGTCTTCTACTTCACCAACCCGGCCGCGGTGCTCGGCCCCGGCGACCCGGTGGCCGCGCCGCCCCGGTCGGCCGAGCTCGACTACGAGCTGGAGGTGGCCTGCGTGCTCGGCCGCGCCGGCAGGAACCTTCGCCTCGACGACGCCGACGGGGCCGTCGCCGGGTTCATGGTCATGAACGACTGGTCGGCCAGGGACGTCCAGCGGCGGGAGATGGCCCAGTCGCTGGGCCCGGCCAAGGGCAAGGACTTCGCCACCTCGCTGGGGCCGGTGCTGGTCACGGCGGCGGAGTTCGCTCCCGGAGGGCTTCGGGAGGTGCCGAGCGCGGTGATGACGGCGACGGTCAACGGGGTCGAGTGGTCGCGGGCCGACCTGGACGGGCTGTGGTGGAGCTTCGCCGAGATGCTGGCCTACGCCAGCGAGGCGGCCCCGGTCCGCCGTGGGGACGTGCTCGGGTCGGGGACGTGCGGGACCGGCTGCATCCTGGAGCTGTCGCTGGTCCACGGGGCCGACAAGTACCCCTACCTCCAGCCCGGCGACGAGGTCGAGCTCGAGGTGGCCGGCCTGGGTGTGCTCGCCAACCGGGTGGTGGCCGGCGACGCCGCTCCGTTCGAGCCCGACCCCGACCGCATGCGCCCGAGGCTGGGCCAGTGACCGGCCCGGCCCCGCAGCGGGCCGAGCGGCTGCTGGCCGCGGCCGGGCGGATCCGGGCCAGTGCGGTGGTGCTGCCCGACGACGCCTTGACCGACCCCGACCCGGACTCGGGGGAGCGCTGGGACCGGGGCCAGGTCCTGGCCCACGTGGCCGAGATGCTGCCCTACTGGGCCCAGCAGGCCGAGCTGGTCGCGGCCGGCCGGCAGACCGAGTTCGGCCGGGTCAAGTCCGACCCGGACCGGATCGCGGCCATCGAGCGCGACCGCCGGGAGGACCCGGCCCGGCTGCTGGCCCGGGTCGACGAGGGCGTCGCCGTGGTCCTGGCCCTGCTGGAGCGGCTCGACGACCGGGCCCTGGCCGCGACCGGCCGCCACCAGACCCTGGGCGACATGACCGTCGGCGAGCTCGTCGACCGGTTCCTGGTCGACCACCTCGAGGAGCACGCCGACCAGCTCGACCCGCCCTCGGCCTCCTGACCTTGCGGGAGTGGCCAGCACGGGCGTACCAAGGACCTATGACTGACCTTGTGTATGACGTGACCGAGGCCACCTTCCAGGCCGAGGTGCTGGAGAAGTCGAAGACCGTCCCCGTGCTGGTGGACTTCTGGGCCGACTGGTGCGGACCCTGCCACGCCCTGGCCCCGGTGCTGGAGCGGGCGGTGGAGCGCCACGGCGGCGAGGTCGTGCTGGCCCGGGTCGACGTCGACCAGAACCAGCGCCTGGCCGCGGCCTTCCAGGTCCAGGGCATCCCGGCCGTCAAGGCGTTCGCCGGTGGCCGGCTGGTCGACGAGTTCGTCGGCGCCCAGCCGGCGCAGGTGGTGGAGCGGTTCGTCCAGGCCCTGCTGCCGAGCGACGCCGACCGGGCCGCCGCCGCCGCGGCCAACCTCGACCCGGCCCAGGCCGCCGACCGCTGGCGGGAGGTCCTGGAGCAGGACCCCGACAACCTGGCCGCCCGGGCCGGCCTGGCCGACCTGGCCCTGCGCGAGGGCCGGCCTGCCGAGGCGATCGAGCTCCTGCGCCCGGTCGAGCACGACCCCGAGGTGGCCGTCCTCCTGGCCAGCGCCCGCCTGGCCGCCGAGGCCGCCGACCCCTCCTCCCGCTTCGCCCCGGCGGCCGCCCAGGCCACCGACGGCGAGGCCGACGCCGCCCTGGCGGCCCTGCTGGCGGCCGTCCGCGAAGGTCCGGGCGACACCCGCGACCAGGCCCGGACCCTGATGCTGGACGTCTTCCGGCTCCTCGGCGACGACCACCCCCTGACCGCCCGCTACCGCCGCGACCTCACCCGGGCGCTCTTCTAGGCCCGGGTGCCGCGGCGGACCTCACGCCGCCGACGGCGGGTGCTGGCCCAGTGCCACAGCCGGTCGACGAGGGCGAACTCCTCGGCGGTGCGGCGCAGCCGGTAGTAGCCCGACGGGGACATGCGGGTCAGCAGCTGGGAGCGGCGCTGGTGCAGCAGGAGGGCGAACCGCTCGGCGCCCAGGTCGATGTAGCGGGGCAGGCTCTCGAACCAGCGGGCGCTGTTGCGGGCCTCGCGCTGGAGCGGCAGCAGCGACGCCTTGCGGTCCCGCTCGTAGGCGGCCAGGGCCGTCGCCAGGTCGCCGTGGGCGCCCAGGGCGCCGGCCAGCCCGATGGCATCCTCGATGGCCAGCTTGGTCCCTGACCCGATGGTGAAGTGGGTGGTGTGGGCGGCGTCGCCGGCCAGGACCAGATTGCCCTGGCGCCAGCGCTCGTTGGTGACCGTCCGGAAGCTGAGCCACCGCGCCCGCCGCCCGTCCGGGCCCTGGGCGACCAGCCGGTGCCCGTCCAGCTGGGCCGCGAACAGCTCCTCGAGCCGGGCCGTGCTCTCCTCCAGCCCGAGCTCCCCGAACCCCAGCCCGGCCCAGGTCTGGGGCGAGCACTCGACGATGAAGGTGCTGGCGGTGGCGTCGAACCCGTAGGCGTGGCACCAGATCCAGCCGGCCGGGGTCCGCACGAAGGCGAAGGTGAAGCTGTCGAACACCTTGGTCGTGCCCAGCCACATGTAACGGTTGCGGCCGGTGTCGACCCTGGTGCCGAAGCTGTGAGGGTGGGCCCGCCGGAGCCGGCTGTTGACGCCGTCGGCCGCCACCACCAGGTCATGGCCACCCAGCGACGCCTCGTCCGCGACCTCGCACTCGAACCGCACCTCGGCGCCGAGCTCCAGCGCCCGCCTGGTCAGGATGTCGAGCAGCCGCTGGCGGCGCATGCTGAACCCGTACCCGGCCAGGCGTGCCTCCGGCTGACCGTCGACCAGGATGCGCTGGTCGACCCAGCGGAAGGCCTCGGCGGCGACGATGTCGGCGCTCGGGGGGTCGTTGGCGGCCAGGCCCTCCAGCAGGTCGTCCCAGAACACCACCCCCCAGCCGTAGGTGACACCGGCCGGGTTGCGCTCGAGCACGGTGACCTGGTGCCCGGGGTCGCGCCGCTTCAGCAGGATGGCCAGGTACAGCCCGGCTGGACCGCCGCCGACACAGGCGATCCGCATGCCGGCTCAGCCCTTCTTCCGGGCCCGGCGGCGCCGGCGAACGAGCTGGCCGGCCCTGGTGCCCCGGACATAGCGGCCTGCCCGCGCGCCCACCGGGACCATGGCGGCCGAGGCGTTGCCCAGGGGGCGCAAGGGGACGGCCATGGTGCAGAGCGGTCGGCGGTCGCCGAAGGCCCGCGACCCGGTCTTGTCGTCCGGCGCCGAGCAGGTGTCCAGCCAGGCCAGCTGGGCGTTGCGGTGGAACCAGTCGAGCACGTCCAGGTCGAGCAGCGCGCCGGGCGACCAGCGCCCGAACTCCTCGTCGTAGGCCCGCTTGAAGCCGAACAGCCCCTCGCCGGCCACCAGGGCGGTGTTCTGGGCCACCACCCGCGGCCCGGCCTCCATGCTGAGGAACATCAGCCGCCCCTGGTCGGCGAAGCCGCGGCTCATCTCGCGGAAGAACGGTGCGTGCCCGGGCCGGCAGGAGAGGGCGGTCCGGCTCCGGCCCTTCCAGCCCTTGGCCTCCAGGGCCAGGAACTGCTCGATGGCCTGGTCGACCCCGCTGGCCGACCGGTCGACCGTGACCACCTCGGCGCCGAGGGTCTTGCCGAGGTGGCGGCGGCGCCGGGCCTGGTTGGCCAGGTGCTTGTGCGACATCCACTCGCGGGCATAGGTAGGCTCGGGCCGGCGGAGCACGAACCCCCGGCTGGCCACCGGGCTGCGCCGGATCCCGAGCCCGGCGCCGAGGCCGGTCCGGTGCAGCGCCGCCCCCACCGGCCCCTGGGCCGGGTGCATGGGGATCACCAGCACCGGGGCCGGGCGGTGGCGCCGGAGGTGCCCGATCACCGCCGCCCAGACGCGGTCGGGGTCGCCGTCGCCGGCCAGCAGCGGGGTGCCGAGGAAGCAGTAGTCGTGCATCCAGGGCCGCAGCCCGATGATCGGCCGCCGCCGCGGGCCGCGGGAGCCCGCCACCGGCAGCAGGAACCGGAGCTCGCCTGCCTGCTCGGCCACCAGCAGCTGGGCCGCCTGGCCGCCCTCGAGGTGGCGGGCCGCCGGCAGCACCAGCTGGGGGGCGAAGAAGGGATTGGGCTCGAGCGCATTGGCTTCCAGCTCGACCCAGCGGTCGAGCAGCCGTTTGTCGGTGGCCGCGCCCCGAATTGTTATCAGCCGAACATGAAAAATTTGCCTTCCCCCCTTGCGATTCGGTTCCGAACCTGGACGTCACGGCACCACGCTGGCAACGTTGCCGAAATAGCGGCGTCAGGTCAAATCTGGTGACCCGGAAATGATCTGTCTCAGACGGTGGTCCGGCTCAACAATTTTCAGCGCTTGGCGCCGCGGGCCCGCCCGGCCAGGTCGAGCGCTCGCCGGGCCGCCGGCCGGCCGTACTGGAAGGCGGTCCTGGACAGCAGGCCGAGGGGCGAGGGGGCGAACGCCTGGAAGCGCCGCTTGTCCTTGACGTCGCTGGTGAAGGCCAGCTTGTAGCGCTCGTCGCCCCCGAGCAGCTCGACCCGCTCGATGGCGCCGGCGAAGGCATGCTCGATCACCGAGCCGAGCAGGGCCATCCCGGGCGAGAACCGCTCGAACGCCGGGTCGTAGCCGCCCTTGAGGTAGTAGAGGACACCGTCGGTCTCCAACAGCAGCATGGTCGCCAGGGCCTGGCCGTCCAGGCGCAGGAAGGCGAGCCGGAGCCAGCCCTGGGCGGCCGCCCAGCGGGCGATCTCCCGGTAGAAGCGGAGGGTCTCGGGCCGCGAGGCGATGGCCGTGCCCTCGGCGGCCTTCCAGCCGGAGGCCTCGATCCGGAACGCCTCGGCCAGCAGCTCCTCGAGTCGCTGGCTGCCGTCGGCGATCTCCAGCTGGACCTTGCCCTCGCGCTCCAGCCGCCGCCGGGCCCGGCCCAGCTGCGACCGCCGGTTGCGGCTCAGCCGCTCGCGCGCGAACGCCTCCCAGGTGCCGGTGGTGGTCACGTACGGCGACCGCTCCAGGGTCCGCTCCAGCACCCGGTAGCCGGCCGCGTCGGCGGCGGCCCGGTACAGCGCCAGCTCGGGCGCTCCCGCGTCGAGGAAGCCGAGCGACAGCTCGAAGGGGCGGCGCTCGAACAGGGCCGTGGCCAGGGCGGCGGCCGCGTCCGGGTCGGCCGCGACCATGCCGAACTGCGGGGTGTGCCAGTTGCTGGCCGACAGGCAGCGGCCGAGGCGTTGCTGC
>DATABK010000687.1:0-1629 GCA_036259695.1 Actinomycetes bacterium
TCGGTGAGGGGGGAGGGCTCGGCCGCGGCGGCGCCCGGGGTGGCGCCGACAAGCACGAGCACGACAGCGGCGGTAGCAACGCCGCTGGTGATCACCATTCTGTGCCGCATCACACCTCCAGTCAGCCGGCTTCTGCCGGTCTGGTCTGCTCGACAGGTCACGCTCGCTGTTGCGGTGGTGGCCGGCTCGTTGGCCGCGCTTTTGCTGGGCTGGGCTACCAGCAGCTGGCCGAGGCTGGATCGGCGACCACCCCGTCGGTGCGGTGGAACGCGCCCGCCCAGCTCCCCTCGCCCAAGGTCACCTTCAGCACCCCGAAATGCTGGTCGTCTCGGTAGCGGGTACCGACTCGAGGGGGTTTCGTGAACGGCTTGACGCTCCGCCCGCCGGTCCCGACCGTGAGCTGCCGGATCCCGTTGCCGCGTGCCGCTACCTTGCCGTCCCAGGTCATGGCGGTGAGGCGGGCGTAGGCGTGTTCGTGGCCGACCAGCACCAGATCAGCGCGAGCCTGGTGCAAGGCCCGCCAGAGATACTGGACGCTGGGGTCGTCGGGGAACGCGCTCTGGGCCCAGCGCGGATGATGCCAGTAGGCGAGGGTGCAGCGGCGGGGGTTGGCGGCGAGGTCGGCCTGCAACCATCGCACCTGCTCCGAGTCGCGGGCGCACGAGGGGCTGGTGCCCCGGCGACCGCAATCGCTGTTGAGCGCGTACACCCGCCAGCTCCCAAGATCGTAGGCGTAGTAGCCGAGGTCCGGCCGGCCGCCCGGGGCCGCACAGGCGGTCAGGCGGCCAGCGAAGTAGGTGTGGAACCCGTGCGCACCAGGGGTGTTCAGGTATTCGTGGTTGCCGGCAACAGGACAGCTCAGGTCGTAGATGGCCTGCCGGCCCCATGAGGCGGCGTATCCCTCGGGATGCTGGAACGCATAGAGCCTGCCGTACTCATACTGGTTGTCCCCCAGCGGCGCGACCCGATCCGGGCTGATGCCCTCGATGAGTGCGGCCGTGGCCATGTCGTCCAGGCCGCCCAGGTCAGGTCGGAACGGGTCAGGGGCGATGTCGCCGGCGGCGACCAGCACCGGGTCGGCTGGTTGCCCGTCGGCCGGCCCCAGCGTGGTCAGCAACGACGCCAAGGCCAGCAGTGCCACCGCACCGGCACGTGCCGCCGGGGTCACGGTCCCAGCACTCGGAAGTCCCCCTGCTCCTGGATGGCGGCGACGGCGGTGAGCATCCGCAGCTCCTTTGACGGCGTATTTGCTGGGCCAGCCGGCCGCCGGCGAGCGTCTCGTTCGCTACCCTCGTGCCGACAGACCGAGTTGAGATGATCCTATCTCGTCGACCCTGAGGATGCTCGGCGGTCGTGGCCGTTATGCCTCAGCGGGCGGCAGACATCCGAGTCACCATCACCTCAGGAACCAGCTGCAGCCGCCGCAGCCGACGGGTTACCGAGCCCACGGCCATGTCAACGCCGGCGTTGTTGAACACCTGCCGGAACCCCTACAGCAGGGTCGTGAACGCCTCGTCCCGTTTCCCGTATAAGAGGGGCTCTTGGGTCTTGGTGTCGCCTGTCCGGCCACCGGTCCTGGGGTCGACCGACGACGCGGCGCTGGAGGACGCGATGACGCTACCAACGATT
>DATABK010000688.1:0-1889 GCA_036259695.1 Actinomycetes bacterium
GCACGCCCCAGGCCACCTCGATGCTGGCCGGCAGCCCGGTCGGTTGCTGGTCGTCCATGGCCTCCGCTTCCTGACGGGTTGACGCCCATCCTACGACTGTGTATACATTACGCAGTTGAGTGTATATCGTACGCAGAAGGAGTGGAGATGTCCGGAGAGCTGGCTCTCGAGGCCGCCGGCCTCGAGAAGTCCTATGGGACGCTGCGGGTCCTGGACGGAGTCGACCTGGCGGTCCCCCGGGGCAGCGTGCTCGCCCTGCTCGGCCCCAACGGGGCCGGCAAGACCACCACCGTGCGCATCCTGGCCACCCTGGTCCGGGCCGACGCCGGCCGGGCCACGGTGGCCGGGTTCGACGTCGTCGCCGATCGCCGCCAGGTGCGGCGCCACATCAGCCTCACCGGCCAGTACGCGGCCGTCGACGAGCTCCAGACCGGCGAGGAGAACCTGCGCATGATGGGCCGCCTGGCCGGCCTCCCCGGCCCCGCGGCCCGGCGCCGGGCGGCCGAGCTGCTGGAGCGGTTCGACCTCACCGAGGCCGGCCGGCGCACCGTCTCGACCTGGTCAGGTGGCATGCGCCGGCGCCTCGACCTGGCCGCCGGCCTGGTCGGAGCGCCCTCGGTGATCTTCCTGGACGAGCCGACCACCGGGCTGGACCCGCGCAGCCGCCAGGCGGTGTGGCAGGTCGTGACCGGCCTGGCCGCCGACGGGGTGACCGTGTTCCTGACCACCCAGTACCTGGAGGAGGCGGACCGGCTGGCCGACCGCGTGGCCGTCCTGGACGGCGGCCGGGTGGTCGCCGAGGGCACCCCGGCCGAGCTCAAGGAGCAGGTCGCCGGCCAGCGCCTTGACCTGGTGCTGACCGACGCGGCCGCCTTCGACGACGTCGGGCGGCGCCTGGACGGCCGGGTCGTCCGGCGCGACCCGGGCCGCCTGACCATCGGGGTGGCCACCGACGGCAGCGCCGCCCAGGTGCGGGCCCTGCTCGACGACGTCGACCCGGCCCGCCGGGCCGTCGACCGGTTCGCCGTGCAGCGCGCCTCCCTCGACGACGTGTACCTGGCCCTGACCGGCCACCCCGCCGAGCACCCCGACCATCACAAGGAGGCTGTCGGTGTCTGAACTCTCCATCGCCCTGACGAACTCGGCCACCATGGCCGGGCGCGGCCTGCGCCTGACCCGGCGCAACCTGGACGCCGTCATCACCTCGCTGGCCCTCCCGGTCCTGCTCATGCTGCTGTTCGTCTACCTGTTCGGCGGGGCCATCCAGACCGGCACCCGCTATGTGACCTACGTCGTCCCCGGGGTGCTGCTGCTCTGCGCCGGGTTCGGGGCCTCGATGACGGCCGTCAGCGTGACCACCGACATGACCGGCGGCATCATCGACCGGTTCCGCTCGCTGGACGTGGCCGGAGCCTCGGTCCTGGCCGGGCACGTCGCGGCCAGCGTGGTCCGCAACCTCGCCTCCACCGTCCTGGTCTTCGGGGTGGCCTTCCTGATCGGGTTCCGGCCCAGCGCCGGGCCGCTTGGCTGGCTGGCCGCGGCCGGCGTCCTGCTCCTGTTCATCCTGGCCATCTCCTGGCTGGCGGCGGCCGTCGGCCTGCTCGCCCGCTCCCCCGAGGCGGCCGGCGGGTTCAGCTTCCTGGTCATGTTCCTGCCCTACCCGAGCAGCGCCTTCGTCCCCATCGACACCATGCCGACCTGGATCCACGGGTTCGCCGCCAACCAGCCGGTCACCCCGGTCATCGAGGCCCTCCGGGGCCTGCTCCTCGGCCTCCCCGTCGGCACCAGCCCCCTACGGGCGGTCACCTGGTGCCTCGGCATCCTGGTCGTCTCGGTGGTCGCCTCGGGCGTGCTGTTCCGCCTCCGCACCAGCTGACGGCGACGGCCGG
>DATABK010000689.1:0-4762 GCA_036259695.1 Actinomycetes bacterium
GCGACCGCGGCGTCGACCCGGCGATCGCCGAGCGGGCGGCCCAGGCCGCCGTCCCGTCCGAGGTCCGCGCCGACCGCTGCCGTGAGGTCGCCGAGGCCCGCCTCACCCAGCTCGCCGGTCTCCCGGCCCCAACCCAGCTCCGCCGCCTCGCCACCTACCTGACCCGCCGCGGCTACCCACCCGACCTCGCCGAAACCGTCGCCCGCGACCTGATCCCCTTCGACTGACCCCGGGCAGTCCAGGGTCTGTCTCTGGGCCGGGACAGTGGATGAGGAGGTTGTCGGGGTTGACTGAGACGATCGCTTGGACCGGCTGCTTCCTGGTTGATACCCCTTCTGACCTGCTCTTCCTTGACCAAGGGGGCGGGCCGGCCTACCCTGAGATGGCCCGGCAATGCCGAGCTCAACCTAAGATTACGTAACCTTGGTACACCGACTGTTCACCGGACCTTCCTGCTTGGGGAGAAGACCGCCGTCTCGGCCTCCTCAACCGAACGTTCCGTCGGACCCGACCTTCGGACCGTAATCGCAGGGCCTCTGCAGCGCCGGGCGCCGCTCGGCGCTGCTGCCGTCTCCAAGCCAGACGGTCTCGGCGGCGCCGCCGAGTGGCTTTCGCCGGCCGGGTTCCCCCGGCCGGATGGGGGTTGCAAAGGAGGCCACCGTGGAGGCCGTCGTTCTCATCGTCGGAGCGCTTGCTGGAATCGTTGTCGGGTTTCTCGTCGGAACGCAGTACCAGCGCAAACAGTCGGCTACCGTGCTCGGCTCGGCCGAGCAACAGGCCAGGACCGTGCTGGAGGACGCCCGCCGGCAGGCCGAGACCGCCCGCCGTGAGGCGGCCGTGGAGGCTCGCGACGAGGCCCTGCGCCTGCGCCAGGCTGTCGAGGCCGAAGCAACCAAACTTCGAGCTGAAGTAGAGGTCGAGACCCGGACCCGCCTCGCCGAGCTCCAGCAGCGCGAGGAGCGTCTGACCGGCCGGGAGCAGGGCCTCGACGCCAAGTCCGCACTGCTCGACCGCCGCGAGGTCGCCCTACACGACCGCGAGCAGGCCCTGGAGTCGACCCGGGCCGAGCTCGCGTCCGCCTCCGAGGAGCACCGCCGCCGCCTCGAGCAGGTCGCGGCCATGACCGCCGCCGAGGCCAAGGCCCTGCTCATCAAGCAGATCGAGGAGGAGGCCAAGCGCGACGCCATGGGCCTGGTCCGCGACCTCGAGCAGCAGGCGCGGGAGGAGGCCGACCGCCGCTCCCGCAAGATCGTCACCCTGGCCATCCAGCGGGTCGCCTCCGAGCAGACCTCGGAGTCGACCGTCGCCGTCCTCCCCCTGCCCTCGGACGACATGAAGGGCCGCATCATCGGCCGCGAAGGCCGCAACATCCGCGCCTTCGAGGCCGTCACCGGCGTCAACCTGATCATCGACGACACGCCCGAGGCCGTCCTGCTGTCCTGCTTCGACCCGGTCCGGCGTGAGATCGGCCGCCTCACCCTCGAGAAGCTGGTCTCCGACGGCCGCATCCACCCGGCCCGCATCGAGGAGACCTACGACCGGGCCCGGCAGGAGGTCGAGGGCGAGGTCCGCCGGGCCGGCGAGGACGCCTGCCTGGAGGTCGGCATCACCGACCTGCACCCCGAGCTCGTCCGGGTGCTCGGTCGGCTCAAGTACCGCACCTCCTACGGCCAGAACGTGCTCCGCCACCTGATCGAGACCGCCCACCTGGCCGGCATCATGGCCTCCGAGCTGGGCATGGACGTCGCCCTGGCCAAGCGCTGCGGGTTCCTGCACGACATCGGCAAGGCGCTCACCCACGAGGTCGAGGGCTCCCACGCCATCATCGGAGCCGAGCTGGCCCGCCGGCTCAAGGAGCGGCCCGAGGTCGTCCACGCCATCGAGGCCCACCACGGCGAGGTCGAGCAGCGCACCATCGAGGCGGTGCTGACCCAGGCCGCCGACGCCATCTCCGGCGGCCGCCCCGGCGCCCGGCGGGAGACGCTCGAGTCCTACGTGAAGCGCCTGGAGCGTCTCGAGGAGATCGCCGGCAGCTACCCGGGTGTCGACAAGGTCTTCGCCATGCAGGCCGGCCGCGAGGTCCGGATCATGGTCAAGCCCGAGGACGTCGACGACGTCGCCGCCCAGGTCCTGGCCCGCGACATGGCCAAGCGGGTCGAGCAGGAGCTCCAGTACCCGGGCCAGATCAAGATCACCGTGGTCCGCGAGATCCGCAGCATCGAGTACGCGAAGTGACCATGGCACAGGCGCTCCTGAGTGGCGGTGGGGGGAGCCACAGCGGGCTCCCCCCACATGGATCGAGGACTGCAGTGAGTCGAGCGGCCCGCTACCATCGCCGGCCATGGCCACGCGCTACTTGATCCGCACCTTCGGGTGCCAGATGAACGAGCACGACTCCGAGCGGCTGGCCGGGCTGCTGGAGGCCGAGGGCCTGGAGCCGGCGGCCGGGCTCGACGATGCCGACCTGGTCGTGCTCAACACCTGCGCGGTCCGGGAGAACGCCGACAACAAGCTGGACGGCACCCTCGGTCACCTGGCCACGACCAAGGCCAGGCGCGAGCTGACCATCGCCGTCGGCGGCTGCCTGGCCCAGAAGGACCAGTGCCGCGTGCTGGAGCGCGCCCCCTGGGTGGACGTGGTCTTCGGCACCCACAACCTGCACAGCCTGCCTGTCCTGCTCCGCCGGGCCCACGAGCAGGGCACCGCCCAGGCCGAGTTCTTCGACGAGATGCAGCGCTTCCCCTCCGCCCTCCCGGCCCGGCGGGCCAGCGAGTGGTCGGCCTGGGTGGCCATCAGCGTCGGCTGCAACAACACCTGCACCTTCTGCATCGTCCCCAAGTTGCGCGGCAAGGAGCGCAGCCGCCGGGTCGGCGACGTCGTCGCCGAGGTCCAGGCCCTGGCCGACAGCGGCGTGCTCGAGGTCAGCCTGCTCGGCCAGAACGTCAACTCCTACGGCACCGACCTGCCCGGCCACCGCCAGCTGTTCGGTGACCTCCTCCGGGCACTCGACGGGGTCGAGGGCCTGGAGCGCCTCCGCTTCACCAGCCCCAACCCCAAGGACTTCCGCGACGACGTGGTCGAGGCCATGGCCACCTGCCGGCCCCTGTGCGAGCACGTCCACTTCCCGCTCCAGTCCGGCTCCGACCGGGTCCTGCGCCTCATGCGCCGCGGCTACCGCCGCCGCCGGTACCTGGAGATCCTGGCCAACCTCCGCGCCGCCATCCCCGGGGTCGCCTTCTCCACCGACATCATCGTCGGCTTCCCGGGCGAGACCGAGGCCGACTTCGCCGACACCCTGGACCTGGTCGAGCAGGCCCGGTTCGACTCGGCCTTCACCTTCCAGTACTCGCCCCGCCCCGGCACCGAGGCCGCCACCATGGCCGACCAGGTTCCCCCCGAGGTGGTCAAGGACCGCTTCCAGCGCCTCCTCCAGCTCCAGGAGCGCATCAGCCTGGAGGCCAACCGGGCCCTCGTCGGCACCGAGGTCGAGCTCCTGGTCGAGCGCTCCGCCTCCAAGACCGACCCCACCCGCATGTCGGGCCGCACCCGCACCAACAAGCTCTGCCACTTCCCCGCGGGGGCGGGCCGAGGACCCGGCGGGGGAGCGGGGCTGGGCAGCGATCCCACCGGTCGCGACGCGGATGGCCGCGACCGCGGCGACCTGGCCCCCTTCACGGTGGCGCCCGGGGACCTGGTGACCGTGCGGGTCGAGCAGGCGGCGCCGCACCATCTGGTCGCCGGGCCGGTGCTGGCCCACCGGCCATGGAACCCGGCCGGCGGGTCGTGCGGGACGGCCCCGGCCCCCCGCCCGCTGCCCGCCGGAGCGGTGCCGTTGCCGCTGGTCGGCTGAGCAACCGCCATGGCGCCGGCCATTTCCGCTGGTCGGCTGACCGGATCGCCGGTGGCCCCGGTCGCGGCCGCCGTTGTGCCGCATCCCCCGCTGCTCGTTCCCGAGCTGGCCGGTGCCGCCGCACCCGAGCTCGACCCGCTCCGGGCCGCCTGCCAGGAGGCCCTGGCCACCGTCGTGGCCGCCGCCGACCTCACCATCCTCATCGGCGACGGCCCCGTCTGGGCCGTCCCCGCCCCATCCGCCCCCGGCTCCAGGGGCTCCTGGCTCCTTCCGCCCCTATGGCGCCGATGTCGACGTCGAGCTTCCCCGCCTGGTCGACCTCGACCTTCCCGGCCTTCCCCCGCCCGCCCAGCTCACCGACCTGCCCCTGTCCCTGGCCGTCGCCGCCCACCTCCTGGACGGCCTGGACCCGCCGCCCGGCCGGCTGTTCGCCGCCACCGTCCCCAGGTCGCTCGGCCCCCGCGCCGCCGCCCGCATCGGCCAGGCCATGTCCTCGGCGGCCCCGTTCGGCCTGGTCGTGATGGCCGATCTGTCGGCCTGCCGAACCGACCAGGCCCCAGGCGCGTTCCACCCCGAGGCGTCCGGCTTCGACACCCGGGTCGGCGACGCCTTCCGCACCGGAGCCCCGCACCACCTCCTCACCCTTGACCCAACCGAGTCCGCCGACCTCCTGGTCGCCGGCCGCGTCCCCCTCCAGGTCCTCGCCGGCGCGTTCGGCCCCACCCCGGCCGAGCCGGGCGAACCAGGGGACGAGCGGACCCTCCAGGGCCGCGTCGAGGGGGGCCTCCGCGGCCGGGTCCTGTACGAGGACGCGCCCTACGGCGTCGGCTACCTGGTCGCCGCCTGGACGGCGCGGTGAGCGCACCGCCCGTCGTCGCCGTCATCGGGCCCACGGCGACCGGCAAGACGGCG
>DATABK010000690.1:0-2717 GCA_036259695.1 Actinomycetes bacterium
CGTAGACGACGGTGTTGGCGTCCGACCCAGGTCCGAGCGGACCACCAGCTCTGCTACCTCCCAAGCCTGCGCATCACCGCCAGTCTGGCCGGCCTGCGTCCCGGTAACGTTGCGGACGGCAGACCGGCCTAGGCCCGCCCGAGGCTCCTGCCAATGAACAGCGCGTGACCTCGTGCTCGCCTTGTCATCCGATCCGTCTGGAGCCGTCCAGGTCGACGCCGAGCATCCGTCTCGGAATCAGAAGGTCGTCGGTCCGAATCCGACCTCGGGCTGAAAACTGCACGTCAGAGGGATTTCTGGCGTTGCTGGCGGTGCAGTAGGGGCGCTGGTGCCGTGTGGTCAGCGGAATCGGGCGAAGAACTGGCGCAGGTCAGCGACAAGCAGGTCGGGGGCGTCGTGGGCGGCCCAGTGGCTGCCGCGGTCGAACTCGCTCCAGGAGACGATGTTGGCGTGGTCGCGTTGGGCGAACCTGCGGATCGGTCGGAAGTCGAAGGCGAAGCTGGCCAGGCCCATGGGGATCGTGGTCGGCTCGGTCGGGTGGTCGGCGTGCTGGTTCTCGTAGTAGAAGCGGGCCGCCGACGCGGCGGTGTTGGTCAGCCAGTAGATGGCCACGTTGGTGAGGATCTGGTCCTTGCTCAGGGCGTTCCCAAGCAGCTGGCCGCTCCAGGCGATCTGCCCGGCCGGGGAGTCGGCCAGCGCGTGGGCGATGGTCTGCGGCTGGGCGGCCTGCACCTTGTCGTGGACCGCTCGCTCCACAAAGCCCTGCAGGAAGCTCAGGTAGCCCAGTTCCTCCGGGGTCAGGCCCTCCAGCTCATCGGGGTCGCCCGAGGGGAAGGAGAAGATCTGGTTGACGTGCACCCCGATGACATGCTCGCGATCGACGCGTCCCTGGAGGGGGGCCACGATGGCGCCGGCGTCGTTGCCGTGGGCACCGTACCGGTCATAGCCGAGCCGCCGCATGAGCTCGGTCCACGCCCGCGCGGTGCGGTGGGCGTCCCAGCCCGGCTCGGTGGTCGGCCCGGAGAAGGCGAAGCCGGGCAGCGAGGGGACGACAACGTGAAAGGCGTGGGTGGCCTCGGCCCCGTGCGCCCGCGGGTCGGTGAGCGGCCCGATCAGGTCCACGTACTCCAGGAAGGTGTTGGGCCAGCCGTGGGTCAGGATCAGCGGGATGGCGTCCGGCTCGGGGGAGCGGACGTGCAGGAAGTGGATGTTCTGCCCGTCGATCGTGGTGGTGAACTGTGGGTATTCGTTGAGCTTTGTTTGCCATGCGCGCCAGTCGTAGTGGCGTTGCCAGTGTTCGACCAGGTCCTTGACGTAGCCGACCGGGACGCCGTACTCCCAGCCAGGTGGAACCGGGCCCGTCTGCGGACGGCTGGTGTCAAGGGGCAGCTCGTTGGCCCAGCGGGTCCGGGCCAGCCGCTCGGTCAGGTCGTCCAGGTCGGCCTGGGGCACGTCGATGCGGAACGGCCGGATGGCGGTGTCAGGCATCGGGGTGGCTCCTTTCCGGTTGGTCGGCGGAATGCGCGCCATCCTAGGAGCCAGTTGGGTCAGGAACTGTCCTAGGTGGCTGGCAGACTGGGATCCATGCTGACGACCTCCGCTCGGCTCCTGGGGCTACTGTCGCTGCTGCAGACGCGGCCGGAGTGGTCCGGGGCCGAGCTGGCCGAGCGGCTCGGGGTGAGCACCCGGACCGTCCGGCGCGACATCGAGCGGCTGCGCGACCTGGACTATCCGGTGCGCTCCACGCGGGGCGTGGCCGGCTACCGGCTCGGGGCGGGAGCGGCCTTGCCCCCGCTGCTGTTGGATGACGAGGAGGCCGTGGCGGTGGCGGTCGGGCTGCGCACGGCCGCCGCTGGCGTGAGTGGCATCGAGGAGGCCTCCCTTGGTGCCCTGGCCAAGCTAGAGCAGGTGCTGCCCACCCGGCTGCGCCGCCGGGTCAACGCCGTGCAGGCGTCCACGCTGCCGGTACCCGGCGATGGCCCTGGTCCCCGGGTGGACCCGGCCGTGCTGGCCGTGCTGGCCGCCGCCTGCCGTGACCGCGAGCGATTGCGCTTGGCCTACCGGGACTACCAGGGCTCGGTGGGCCGGCGTGCCCTGGAGCCCTACCGGCTGGTGAGCTGGGGGCGGCGCTGGTACCTGGTGGCCTGGGACCTGGACCGGGAGGGCTGGCGGATCCTCCGGGTCGACCGGGTGGAGCCGGCCACGGTGACCCCGACCGGCCAGCGGTTCACCCCGCGGGAGCTGCCCGAGGGTGGCGACCTGGCTGCCTACGTCTCGCGGCGGGTGTCGGCCGCCGCCTGGCGTCACTACGCCCGAGTCCGGGTTCACGCACCAGCCGAGCAGATCCGGCGACAGATCCCGGCGGCGGCCGGGGTGGTGGAGCCGGTCGACCAGGCGACCTGCCTGCTGCACACCGGTGCCGACACCCTCCAGACGCTGGCCGTCTACCTGGGCATGCTGGGTGCCGACTTCGAGGTCGGTGAGCCGCCCGAGCTGGTCGCGCACCTCCGCGGCCTGGCCGACCGCTACCGCCGAGCCACCACCTGAGCCGGTCGCGATCCGACGCTGTCCGTCGACGCCCAGGTAGGAGAGCGGAGGAAGGCGAACCAAACCTTCAGGTCGTGGGCATACCCTGGATGGTGTTTGGGGGAGCGCTCGATAAGGTCAGAAACGGCCACCAGCTGGCGAAGCTGTCGGTGAAGCTGGGGAAGGTCTGG
>DATABK010000691.1:0-1979 GCA_036259695.1 Actinomycetes bacterium
GGCGGGCGGCCCCGGGACCGTCGTGACCATGGTGGCCGACATCCAGGGCAGCTGCGACACCGGCTACGCGTTCTTCCAGGACCGCAGGCAGGTGGGCACCAACGCGACCAGGCGGATGAGCGGCGACAGCTACAACACGAAGATCAACCGGGTCGTCGCCCGGTACACCGTGTCGAGCAAGGACGCGGTGGGATGGGGCCGGTTCGCGATGTCGTGCGACATGCGGCTCGACACCTACCGCGTCGGCTACGCCAGGTTCCGGGTGCTCGGCTCGGACGCCGATGTGGCCGGCAAGGACACCAGCAACCGCAACGACGGTTCCCAGCTTCCCAACCGGATCGACACCGGGCTGGGCGGCACCGCCGACGACGGTGGCCCGGGCGGCCTCGACCCGACCCGGCTGCTGCTGCCGGCCGGCGTGGCCCTGATCGTCCTCGGCGCCGGCCTCGGGCTCCGCCACACCGTCAGGAACCGGCGATGACCACCTACGACAACGGCTCGGACCGCACGCCCGCCAGGCGTGCGGTCCCCGTCCTGATCGGGCTGGGCCTGGTGCTGCTGATCGCCTGGCTGCTGGTGGCCATCGACCGCCAGGGCCAGCCGCGGTCCCAACCGGGCGCCGCCACCCCGACCGGGCCGTCCACCCTGTCCATCCCCAGGATCGGCGTCAGGGCGGCCATCGTCGCGGTCGGCCGCAAGCCGAACGGCGCCATGCAGACCCCCGACCCCGGCCAGGTCGGTTGGTACCGTCCCGGCCCCCGGCCCGGCGAGCCCGGCCCGGCGGTGCTCGTCGGCCACGTCGACTCCCGCACCGGCCCGGCGGTGTTCCACCGCCTCGGCCGGCTCAGCCCCGGCGACGAGATCCTGGTCGGCCGGCCCGACGGGACCACCGCCCGGTTCCTGGTCGGCCGCCTGGAGCGGCACCCCAAGACCGCCCTGCCGACCAGCCGGATCTGGACCAAGGCAAACCGGCCCCTGCTCCGCCTGATCACCTGCGCCGGCAGCTTCGACCGAACCACCGGCCACTACCGCGACAACCTGATCGTCTACGCCTCGCCCAGCGGCTCCTGAGGCAGCGTGGCCACGCTCAGGCCGGCTTGCCGGCGATCACGTACCGGAACACGTTCTCCTGCCGGTACGAGCCGTCCGGCTGCCGGAACTGCGCCACTGCGTCGGAGAACGCTTCCCGGACGGTGTCTTCGCCGGCGATCTCGATGGCGCCGCGGAACGGGCCGATCGACGACTGTCCCGCCACCCCGTCTCCAGATCGGGATAGGGGCCAACCTCCGGACCCGCTGGAAGACGACCTCGGTCTCGCAGCGGGCCGGATCTCCCCGGACGCCGATCGCCACCCGGGCACCGGGCCGGGTCACCCGGGCCAGCTCCGCCGCTGCCGCCTTCGGCTCGGCGGCATACTGCACCGCGTTGCACGCCGCCACCACGTCGAAGGTCGCGTCGCCGAACGGCAGCTCCTGGGTGTCACCGACCCGCAGGTCCGCATCGGGACGTCGCTCGCGGGCGATGGCGAGCATCGGCGCGGCCACGTCCACTGCTCGCACACCTCGGGACCAGGTTGCTGTTGCGGGTGGCGAACGTCACCACCACTGTGGCGACCCACAGCCCCAGGCCGCCCAGGAACATGTGCAGCCAGGGTCGCCTGCTCCACCAGCTGTGGGTCCTGGTCCGAGTCCGAGCGGTGGCCGGAACCACTTCCGGCGTTGTCTGTGTCATGGCTCCCCTCCTTGTGCTGGCCCAAGGGTCGCGCCACGACCGGCCGGTGTCTTCACCGCCAGCGGCCATCTGCTCTGGCGGCTGGCTGGAATCCGGGGCCTCCCGCTACCTGAGCAGTCCCGCCACCAGGTTGATGGTGGTGGCCAGGATGACCGCGCCCAGCAGGTATGACAGCAGCGCGTGACGCAGCGCCTCCGCCCGCAGGGCCGAGGTCTGGAGGTCGGTGTCGGACACCTGGAAGGTCATCC
>DATABK010000692.1:0-3399 GCA_036259695.1 Actinomycetes bacterium
CAGGCCGATCTGGTGTCCTACGGCATCTTCGGCCTGATCGACGCGATCGAGAAATACGACCTCGAACGGGGCATCAAGTTCGAGACCTACGCGATCTCGCGGATCAAGGGCGCGATCATCGACGAGCTGCGGGCCATCGACTGGATCCCCCGGTCGGTCCGGTTCAAGGCCCGCGAGGTCGAGAAGGCCTACGTGGCCCTGGAGAACCGCCTGCATCGCAGCCCCACCGACGCCGAGGTCGCCCAGCAGCTCGGCATCACCACCGACGAGCTGCACCAGATCTTCAACCAGATCTCGTTCGTGTCGGTGGTCGCCCTCGACGAGCTGCTCTCGGTCGGGTCCGAGCGCGGCGACCGGCTCAGCCTGGTCGACACCCTGGAGGACAAGGGCGCCGAGGACCCGGTGGCCGTCTTCGAGTCCCAGGAGATGAAGGGCATCCTGGCCGGCGCCATCAACCGGCTCGGCGAGCGGGAGAAGATCGTGATCACTCTCTACTACTACGAGGGCCTCACCCTGGCCGAGATCGGGCAGGTCCTGGGCGTCACCGAGTCCCGTGTCTGCCAGATGCACACCAAGGCCGTGCTCCAGCTCCGGGCCAAGATGCAGGACGCGCGCTGACGGCGTCCGGTCAGCGCGTCGGGCTTCCTGGTGGCCACCGTGGACAGCTGTGGTCGCCCGCCGAAATTGCTGTCCACAATCTCGTGGATGACGACCCGCTGAGCGAATTCGCCGGGTAGCGTCCGGGCAATCCGATATGGCGCCTTGGCGCCTCGATTGCCTGGAGTTCCTATGCTGGCGCATCCTCAATTTCCCCTTCGACGCGTCCGCGGCTGGCCGCTGTACCTGTTCGGCTTGCTGCTGGCGATCGGCGTCTCGGTACCGGTCGCCTCGCCGGCCGCCGTGGCCCAGCGATCCGTCCCGCCGTCGCCCACGGCACCGGACCCACCTCCCGTGCCGCCGCTGTGGATGCCCGTGGGCGGCGCGGTCGTGCGCGGGTTCGATGCCCGGTCCGGGCCGTACGGGCCCGGGCACCGCGGCATCGACATCGCGGCCTCCGTGGGCGACCTGGTCCGCGCGCCGGCGACGGGAAGGGTCGTGTTCGCCGGGCCGGTGGCGGGGACCAACTGGGTCAGCCTCCTGGTCGCCCCTGGGGTGCTGGTGACCCTGGGCCCACTGCTCGACCCGCCGGTCACCGCCGAACGGGTCCGGCGGCGAGCCCCGGTGGGCCGGGTCGGCCCGGGTCATCCGTTCCCGCCGGTCAATCCCGCGTCGGCGGGGGCCCCTCCGATGGGTCGCGTCGGCCCAGGCGGATCAGGGCCGCCGACCGGGCGGGGCGGGTTGGGAGGAGGACGAGCGACCCTGCACCTGAGCGTCCGGGTCAATGGCGTGTACGTCGACCCGCTGGCCTATCTGGTCGACCGGCCGAGGCCACGACTGGCGCCCCTGCTGGCACCAGGTGGCCTGCCGGGAAGCTGATCGCGGGTCAGGTGCGGGACCAGGCTCCGACGATGGCTGGGAGGAGTTGGATGCCCTCGTGGTTGGTCACCTCGATGCGGAGGCGGGTCTCGAGGGTGTCGATGTCGACCTCTTCGGGTCGTGCCGCGCCGAGGCGCTGGAGGAACGGAAGGAGGCTACGGACGGTCTCGGCCACGTAGGCGTAGCCCGGCCAGCCGGGCCCGCCGCCGAGTGGGGCGTCGCGGCGTAGCTGGGGTGCTGGCAGGCCGGCCTGGAGGAAGGTGGTGAACAGCTTCAGACCCATTACGGGATCGGGACCAGGGGCGCCGGGCGGGGGTGTGGTCCAGCGCACCACCTGATCGTGCAGCGGCCCGGTCGGGTAGGCCCGGGGTGGGATGCTGAGGTCGATCTCCTGGAAGGCGACGATCCCGCCCGGGCGCAGCCAGTCCCGGGCTCGGCGCAGCAGCGCGGCGGGGTCGGGCGCGTACTGCAGGACCCACCGGCCGACGACCGCGTCGACGGCCTCCTCGAGCTCCAGCTCCAGGGCGTCGCCGGATTGGAAGGCGACGGTGGGCCACCCGGCGGCCTGGGCCCTGGCCCGGGCCACCTCCAGGATCTCGGCATTGGTGTCCACGCCGATGACCTGGCCCTGGGGGCCGACGAGCTCGGCCAACAGGAGCGCGACGTCACCGGCGCCGCTGCCGACGTCCAGGACCCTCATCCCGGCCGTGATGCCGGCCGCGGTGAGGAACTGGCGGGTGAAGGGACCATAGAGCTGGTGCTGCAGGATCAGCCGCCGGGTCTCGGCATCGGAGCGACCCAGCGCGTAGGTGTCGGCGTGGTCGGATGGCGGCTCGGTCATGGCGACATCCTCCCACGCGACCCGCCAACACCGAGTCCGGACCCGACACGGCCTCCAGGGGCCCTGAACGGCGGAGATCGGGGAGCTTGTGCTATCGTCCGCCGCGAGCCCGGATGCCTGGGCTACAACGCACGCCCGTCGACGGGACTCGACGGTGCCCGCCCGGTGGTACCCGAGCGGGTCGAGGACCCGGCCCCCCCACGATCGACGACTGTGGGAGCACAACGGGCGGAGGCCAAACCGGAACGGCAGGGAGGACCACCGTGGCAGTCGTCACCATGCGCCAGCTGCTCGAGGCCGGCGTCCACTTCGGGCACCAGACCAGGCGCTGGAACCCGAAGATGAAGCGCTTCATCTACGGGGAGCGCAACGGCATCTACATCATCGACCTGCAGAAGACCAGCACCGCCATCGAGTCGACCTACGGGTTCCTCCGCGACACCGTGGCCAAGGGCGGCAACGTGCTGTTCGTCGGCACCAAGAAGCAGGCCCAGGAGTCCATCAGGACCCAGGCCGAGCGGGTCGGGATGCCCTATGTGAACTTCCGTTGGCTCGGCGGGATGCTGACCAACTTCACCACCATCTACCGGCGCCTCCAGCGGCTCAAGGAGCTGGAGGCGATGGAGGCCACCGGCGCGACCGACGTGCTGCCCAAGAAGGAGGTCCTGCGCCTCCAGCACGAGCGCGAGAAGCTGGAGCGGAACCTGGGCGGCATCCGCGACATGACCCGGCTGCCGGCCGCGGTCTGGGTGGTCGACACCCGCAAGGAGCACATCGCCGTGACCGAGGCGCGCAAGCTCGGCATCCCGGTGGTGGCCATCCTCGACACCAACTGCGACCCGGACGAGGTCGACTACCCGATCCCCGGCAACGACGACGCCATCCGGGCCGGCAGCCTGCTCACCCGCATCGTGGCCGACGCGGTGGCCGAGGGGCTGCGGCTGCGGAGCGTGTACGCGTCCGAGGGCGCCGGCGACGGGGAGGCCCCGATCTCGGCCAGCCCGGCGGACGAGGAGCCGCTGGCCGAGTGGGAGCGTGAGCTGCTCGAGTCCGAGAGCGGCGACGACGCCGATCACCGGAAT
>DATABK010000693.1:0-2435 GCA_036259695.1 Actinomycetes bacterium
CCCCGGCCCCCCGGTCCTCGCCGGCCGCCGCGGCGGCGGCCGGGACCGACCCGGTGGCGGCCGACTCCCGGGCGATGATGTGCTCGTTGAGGAGGACGTTGAGGGCGGCGGCGACCGGGATGGCCATGAGGGCGCCGACCAGGCCGAGGACGGTGGCACCGATCAGGCCGGCGATGAGGACGGCGGCGGCCCCCAGCTCCACCGTGGTCTTCAGCACCCGGGGGGCGATCAGGTAGTTCTCGAGCTGCTGGTAGGCGACGAAGAAGGCGGCGACCAGGACGGTGGTGGGCCACAGCTGGGTGGAGAACAGGGCCACGGTGACGCCGATGACCGCGCCCAGGGTGGCGCCGATCATCGGGATCAGGTCGCAGATGGCGACCACGAACGCCAGCGGGACCGCGAACGGCACGCCGAGGAGGGTGAAGGCGATGAAGGAGACGACCCCGGCGATGAGCGAGATGATGATGTTGCCGATCATGTAGCCGCCGACCTTGTCGACGACCAGGTCGACGACCTCCCGGGCCCGGGGGCGGCGGGAGACCGGGAACAGGCGGACCAGCCCGGAGCGGATCCGGGGCATGTCGGCCATGAAGTAGAGGGTGAACACCAGCACGGTGAGGCCGTTGAAGACCGCCCCGAAGACCCGGCTGGTGAAGCCGAGCAGGCCGGTGCCGAGCCGGCTCGGCAGGGTGCCGACCATGCCCTGGAGCTGATCGGAGATGTTGTAGCGGTCGTTCAGCTCGCGGAACTGCGAGGAGTTGTCCTGGAGGCGGCGCAGGTAGCCGGGGAGGTCGTCGACCAGGTTGCCGAACTGGCTCACCAGCGGGGGGATCACCGAGATCAGGAAGGCCGCGGCCAGGGCGAGGGCGAGCACGAAGATCAGGGTGACGGCGAACCCCCGGCGCATCCCCCGCCTGGCCAGCTGGCGGACCGCCGGGTCGAGGCTGACGGCGATGAACAGGGCGATCAGGATCCGCACGAGGATGGCCCTGACCGTGTACAGGGCGTACAGCCCGATCAGGGTGGCGGCGGCCCCCAGGCTGAACAGCGCCCCGTAGCGGAACACGGTGGCGGGCCGCAGCCGGTCCGGGGGGGTGGTGGGGTCCATGCCCGGATGCTACGCCTGGTGATCTCGCCGGTACGACGAAATCGCCGCTCCGATAGCCTTCCTCTTGCCGCGAAGGGGCGACAGGGTGATGCTGGCGTCGATGGCGGGCGGTTGGAGGAGCGGGCGATGAGAGAGCGGGCGGCCGAGCAGGCGGCGGACGGCACGGCCAACCACGGCGCGGCCGGCGAGGCCGGCGCCAAGAAGTCGTCCCCGGCCAAGACCATCCTGCGGGTGGCCCTGTCCCTGGTGCTGATCGCGGCCATCTTCTACTACCTGCTCCGGGACATCTCCCTGGCCGACGTGTGGGCGGCCATCACGGCCATGACCTGGGGGGAGCTGGCCGGCGTGGCCGTGATCGCCGCCTGGAACCTGGTCACCTATGCGTTCGTGTGGATGACGGTCACCCCCGGCCTGACGTTCGGCCGGGCCATGGTCATGACCCAGGCCACCACCGCCATCACCAACACCGTGCCCGCCGGCTCGGCCATCGGCGTCGGCATGACCTACGCCATGCTCAGCGGCTGGGGGTTCTCCCGCTCCCGCACCACCATCGCCGTGCTCGTCTCCGGCGTCTGGAACGCCTTCGCCAAGCTGGCCATCCCGGTGCTGGCCCTGGCCCTGGTCGCCCTCCAGGGCAACGCCGGCGCCGGCCGGGTCACCGCCGCCCTGGTCGGCATCGGCGGCCTGATCGCCGCCGTGGTCGTGTTCGCGCTCATGCTGCGCAGCGAGCGGATGGCCGAGAAGGTCGGGATCACCGCCGGCCGGGTCGTCTCCAAGCTGCTCGCCCTGATCCGCCGGCCCCCGGTCCAGGGCTGGGAGATCGCCACCGTCAAGTTCCGCAACCGCACCATCGACCTGCTCGAGCACGGCTGGTTCCCGATCACGGCCGCGACCCTGGTCAGCCACCTGTCGCTGTACCTGGTGCTGCTGGTCTGCCTGTGGGACGTCGGGGTCGGCAACGCCCAGGTCAACTGGGCCGAGGTCCTGGCCGTGTTCGCCTTCGCCCGCCTGGCCACGGCCATCCCCTTCACCCCGGGCGGGGCCGGGGTGGTGGAGGCGGTGCTGATCACCGGCCTGACCGCCGCCGGCGGGGACAAGCCCAAGGTCGTGGCCGCCGTGCTCGTCTACCGGGCGCTGACCTGGGGCCTGCCCATCCTGGTCGGGATCTTCGGCCTGCTCTGGTGGCGCAAGCAGTCGCTTTCCCACCCGGCCGAGGCCAGCCCGACCGAGGCCGCTCGGCCATGACCAGGGGGGGTCCGGGGGACCGCCGCGTGGAGCGCCACCCGACCGACGCGGTCTGGCTCGTCGCCGGAGTGGTGGTCCTGTA